>CAZXBG010000131.1:0-11374 GCA_964638865.1 uncultured Chitinophagales bacterium
CAAAGATAATAAAAATATATTAATGTTGCTAAATTAATTTGTCACCACACGAGTGCTTCTTTTTCCTTTTTAATTAAAGTTACTAAGTGGATACCTGAAATGGTTCTCAACCCAACATTTTTAAATAAAACCTTTCATTTCTAAAGTCCGACGGGAACAGGAGCATCAAAGTTTGGCATAATTTTCCATTATATAATTTCAAACACACAGATATGAAATGCAGAATATTTACTATTACTATTGTATCTAGTTTAATATTTAGCTCGGTAAATGCCCAGTTTACTACAATCGATAGCCTACAAAAGCTTTATTACAATAGCACTTCCGATACGGAAAAAGTGATTTTGCAATTAGGTATTGCAAATTTGGAGTTTAACTATGGTGGCAATAAGGGAATTGATTCTTGGTCAAAAGCTTATGCACTTGCAAAAAAAATTAATTACTCTGACGGTATATTTTATTCTCAGGCTGAATTGGGTAATTACTATCAGGCAACCCAACAATATGAAAAAGCTCAAGTCATCTTAGATTCTGTTATCCAAAATTTTGAACGAATTAGCCTCCCTGAAATTAAAGTCAGGGCATGTATTTATAAGGCTTTAACTGCTAATTATTTAAACCAATACGATTTGGCAATGCATTATATTGATACTGCATTGCATATCAATGATAAAAGGGATATGGAGCTACAAGGCATTTTAAAATTTACTAAGGGGCAGATATCATACTCGAAGTTTAATTTTTTACCGGCACTTCAGTACTTTAATGAGTCTATAATTTGTTTTGAAAAAGTTTATGATAAGAACTATTTTATTCTGGCAAATTCTTCTATAGCGAGCATTTATATCTATTTTAATCAATATGACAAAAGCAAAGAGTTATTTCAAATTGCAAATAAGTATATCAATTCAAACACCTCTTTACTTGTAGTTGCAGTCTACAACACCTATTACTCAATATATTTAAGAAAAACGGGACAATATTTCGAGGCAATGGATATCTTGGAGGAAACATTAAACACTTATATTCAGTTAGACGACAAAAACAATATTGCATCAATTTATCATTACCTAGGAGATTGTTATTTGGAGCAGCAAGATTATGAAAATGGTTTAAAATATTTGTGGATTGCCTTTGGTCAGGCAGCAAAGAATGGAACTACTTTAAACGAAACCATGTTTAAAAACTCCTTGTCAATCGCATATTATTATAAAGGTGATTTTCGGGCAAGTGAGAAATTAATTTTTGAAGGACTTGCACAACTTAATAACCCCAAGGATGTATATTTAAAAGTCCCATTTTACCTTCGTTTGGCTATGATTAAAGCCAAGGAAATGAAATGCGATTCTGCATTTTATTTCCTTGATATTTTAAAACCAATAATGCAAAGTGTGAATAGGGCAGATTTTAATTACTATAATAATTTTGTGTTGGCATCTGCATACCTATGTAGTGGTGAATTGGATAATGCAAAAATCTATGGAGATCAAGTATTCGAGTACATTTTCAAATCAAATTATATTTATGAAAAAATTAAGATAGCTGATTTATTGTATCGTATCTCATACGAAGCTCAAGATTATAAATCTGCTATTACATATAAAAATATTAATAAAAATTTAAATGATAGTTTAATGTCCTTAAAGAATAATAGGGCTTTGAATGAACTCGTAATTAAATATGATGTAACTAAAAAGGATAAATTATTATTGGAATCTGATTTAAAATTGTTACGCTCTGAAAAAAATGCAGAAATCTCTTTTTTAAATTTTTCAAATGAGCAATCAAAAAATAAGATAGTTTCTCTATTAAACGATAGTCTTACATCTGCAGCAATTATTAAAACCAGAGAAATTCAAATAGAAAGGGATAATGTCCAAAAAGCTAAATTTGCTCTACAACTTCAAAAAGATTTGACTGCACAGCAAAAGAAAAATTCCAGATTGTGGTATTTTATTTTGAGTATCATTATTGTTTTTTTGATGAGCGGTTCTTTATTTATTTATATATTTATTAAACAAAAGAACACAATTAAGACTGAAAAATTGGAATCGAAAGTTTATAAATCTCAGTTAAATCCGCACTTTATATTTAATTCACTTACAGCTATTAAGCAGTTTATTGAAAAAAGCCCTGATACATCTAAACAATATCTTACTTCTTTTGCAGAACTAATGAGGGAAGTACTGGAAAATTCTGAAAAGGAATTTATTACACTGACAAATGAACTGGGTATGATTAATAAATATGTGAATCTCGAAAGGATGAGGTTTTCAGGAGATTTTAATTTTATTATAAATAACGGAAATATTTCTGATACAGATGCTATTATGGTACCTCCGCTAATATTGCAACCTATTGTTGAAAATGCCATAATCCATGGAATTAACGGCATGACGAGGGTTGGCCAGCTTGATATTCATTTAGAATTGCTGAATCATATGCTTGACATAAAAATTATTGATAATGGTAAAGGAATAATAGAGAAGCAAGATCAATTAGCAAATAATAGAACTTCTTTTGGTATAAAACTAACTAAATTGCGGGTGCAAAGGATCCGCAAGAGAAAGGGTTACTTTTCAATTGAATCTGGTGAGTCCGGCACATTGGTTAATCTACGAATCCCATATATACTAAACACATAACTATCATGAATAACCTTACAGCAATTATTGTTGATGATGAAAGATCATCTAGGCTTGAAGTGGAGAATCTTTTAGCAATGTATTTTCCTGAAATTAAGATATTACTTACTACAGGTCGGGAGGAAGAGGTTATAGAATATTTAAAACATGCCAGGCCAACAGTATTGTTTTTGGATGTCAGCTTGTCGGGAGGCACCGCCTTTGAATTACTCGCGAAGTTACCTGATCTTAATTTTGATATTATATTCTTTAGTTCCCATAATAAATATGCAATACGGGCATTTGAATTCAGTGCAATCCACTACTTGGAAAAACCAGTAAGTGAAATGAGGTTCAAGCAAGCAATGCAGAGACTATTAGACAAAAATTTGTCAAGTTCTAAGCAATTAAGAAATCAAACGCTATTAGAAAATTATCAGCAACAAAATTTCTACCTGTTGCAACCGTTAAATAGTGATAGGTATATTAAAGTTGCATTGCATGAAATTTGCAGGTTTGAAGCTAAAGGAAGTTATACTAAACCGGTTGTTGTGTCTTCCTCTCATGACTTTCTAATAAGTAAAAATTTGGGAGAAATAGATGATTTAATTGAGTCCAATGTTAACTTTATCCGAATTAGTAGAAGTGTGATTATTAATCTTTCCTTTGTAAAGGAAGTAGTTTACCCTCATGTGGAAGTAATTATGTTAGATAGATCGAGTTTTATTGTATCCGATCTTTATTTAAAAGAATTTAGACGTCGTTTTAGAAGGTTATGACGCTTCGTTGCTTTTTTACCCACCTTCATTACCTTTTACCCGCGCTTCCTCAAATTAATAAATTCTGCTTTTGATATTAAACCAATTTTGGTTTTGAATATGGAAATATTCCATACTCACTGCTAACAAACAACAGGGCCCTTTTGCTAAGGCAGCTATGGTAATTAAACACCTTCGGGTAGATGCTGACCATAGAGTGTCTATTCTACAAACTCCATCTAGTTATGAAAAAAGTAACTAAAGGGCCTGCACTTGATATATGGGATATCATCATGGGCATAATCACAGGTCGCCCTTAATCGAAACTTAGACAGTGGTTTATTTCAAACCGCTGTCTATTTTTTACCATCTTTTAATCTTTTTATTTGTTGAATAATCCAGGCTTTCAAATCGAATATTTGATAAAACTGATCTTGGTAAACAAATCCTTTCCGCGGAAGTTGCTCCAGTAATTTCAATAAATGGTCAAATATTTTTATGTGTTCTTTACATCGGCGACTCTCGGATAAATCTAAAAAGTGGTTTAATATTAATTTCTCAAATGGGATTTCTTTAATATTACCCTTGAAAAAATGCTTTATTATTTGCAATTCATTTTTAAATTTTTCTGACACTTCAATGATTACCAAATTTGGGTACACTTTACATTGCTCATACAAACATAATAAATACATTATATTTATCATTGAAAGAAAATCCTGCCTTAACCCTTTTTTTATCGTTAATGCTTTATCGTGCCAATATTCTATCTTTGCATAGTCAGAAAGTTTCAAATAACATTTTATTAAAGTGCAAAGTAAAATTGGATAATGCATATCCGAAATATCTTTTTTATTGTGAATAGAAAACAAATCCAATTCAAGGATATATTTTAAACCATCCTTCGGTAGATTATGATAATAAAAAATTAAGCATCTTGTATTTAAAACTGCTCCATACCTTGTTCTCTTTTTATCTTTTATTTTTGGTAGAATATTTTCAACTTCGTCAAGCAAACAAAAAGCTTCATTAATCCGGTTTGTTCTAAAACTTAAATCAGACAAGTCCAGTAATTCACTATACAATAAAAACGGCTTCTGGTCGAGCAATAGTGGATAAAACTCCCTTTGTTTTGATACAAGATTTAATTGCGATTGATAGGCTTTTTCAATGTCGTTTAGCATTCTAAATAAAAAAGTTTTTACCTTAGCAAGATAAATGTATGTAGTAAATGAAATATTTTCTCTGGATTCATTTAGTATATCAAGATTCAAAGTTTCAATTAATTTATTCCTATCGTCTTGTTTTTTGATAACCACCGACTGACTCATTTTATAACCTGTTTCCAATTGTAAATGGTAAACATCTGAAAATAATTTAGCCTCATTTGCAATTTGTTTTTCAAGTATCGTAAGTCTTATGAATTCTTTTTTCTTATCAAAGGATTTTAAGTGTGGTATTAACATATACATCTTATGGATCAGGGCGCCTTGCAAATATGGGTTGTCATGTACATAAAGTTTTTTAAGTATTTCAGAATAATATTCAAATGCGGCATCGAATAACCCGCGACTTCCTAATTTATCTGCATCTAATATATCTCTTTCATAGGTATGGGTATTGTTGTATGGGTTATAGTGATGTAAAAAATCTAATAACAAACTAAGTAGAATTGGTTGCGCTTCATAAAAAAATCGGATAGCTTTTGAATAATCGTATTGCCCTATCCACCGGGTAACAATTTGTTTTTCATCAAAAATTGGTGTTTTACTAATTGCATAATAGAGTTTAATATAATCAGCATTGCGCTTTCTACCAAGGAGTTTCTGAATTTGGCCGTTTATAAACTCCTTTTCTTCAACGGTTAGTTCGTTAATTAGATTATATAGGGTAGTCAGATGATTCAAATTCAATTGCTGTTTAGTTTATCGGGATTTGTTTATGAAAATCCATACTCACTCTGGTTTATACAATTTTTACCAATTAAAAACAATCTTTTAAAAGTCTATCTTACGATGTTTACATTGATAATCAATGAGTTATAAATAATATTTCTAGTTTGAGGATGGAAAATCCGGTTGAAAATACAAAAAGGAGCAGGGATATACATACTACTTTTGAAATCTTTAAGAATGCGGATTAAAAATCGTCAGCAGGAGGCTGTTGGTAGATTTATTCGATAAAAGGAAGATCGCATCTTATTTAACACATCTAATAAAATCAATTTTTATAAAACAAACTAACCACGCTATGAAAAAAAATCTACTGATTATTTTGAGTATTTTATTGCTTGATTTGATTAATTCTTTAAATGCACAAGTATCTGAAGTTGACAAATGTGAGCAACTTCAAGGTAAGCCCATTATTACCGGAGAGGATATGGTATTATTTAATATGACAGGTGTTAATCTTAGTAATTATGATTGGAGTATGCCTGACGTTAATTGTCATATTAACCTTACCTTATCTAATGATAAGAAGAGTAAAATGAATATGACATTTGGTGGAACGTTGATTGGGCTCGGTTTGCCATGCCTGCTGCTAATCCCATTAGCAGACAATCCTGCAAGCCCTATTTTGTTGGCAACAGCAATTTCAGGGGGAGGTATTTATTTAGCAATTAGAGGCATGAAACAGAAGAAATTGCGTGATTATCACTTAAATGAGGTTAGTGATTATTATCGTGTAAATAAATTAAATACAAATTAATTATTTAGGTTATTATTCGGATGACAGTTCTACAAAAATGGTTGAACTGAATAATTATCAATTTCAATTGGTAAAAATGATTTTATAATGAAATAAGGGATAAAAAATTTAATTTATGAAAATAACACTTTCGTTCGTTTTAAATTTATTACTACTAACTATTTGTAATTCGCAAAATTTGACTTTAAGTTTTGGTGTTAAGCAAATTGAATCGGAGTCTGGTGAAATACAATTTGGATATATTGATGAGTCACCTGTTCCAGACGAATTTATAACAGATTTTGAAATTACCAGTGCTAAACAAGCAGTGAGTCTTGCGGGGGAGTTTGATTGGTATAATGAAAGTTCAATTTATGCAATAGGAAGACTCCAAGGTTTTGTTGGTCCGATGAATGGAGTTGATCTTGGATTGGGAGCTGGTTATGCTATAAAATTAAATAACCAAAGTACAATAAGGTTGCAACCAGAGATTTTAGCGGTGTTGGGTTATGCCAGCAAATCGTTAGGGGAATTAATAGTGCAAAATAATGGGAGTGTATACATAACGGTTAATGAAACACAATTTGATAATTATGAAAATGTTGGTGTCACTTTACAGAAAACGTATTTAACCATCAAACCGGGTATTTCTTTAGCAATAGGGTTGAAATCCGGAAATGAGATAAAATTGCAGGTATCGTATCAGTTTTTTGGAGATAAGGGTATGGTTGCCTTCGATGGTCCGGTAAATGGCGAAGAAGTTTCCGAGATGGAAGAAATTGGAGTTTCAAATATGTATTTTTATTTAGATGGAATTACCAGTTATGATATTCCATTTAAACCGAAAGGATTTGAATTGAGGTTAGGGTATTCATTTATGAATTAATGCTTTGATAGCGCTGTCTAGTTGAAATCAGGGTGTTTCTAAGAAAATAGGCCTTAATGCCTAAATTTCCGTTACTGGAAGTTGGTTCAATGTTAAAAAATTGTTATGTTAAGCCCATATTCAATATAAGTAGTGAATTTAAGGTGAGGATTTGCAATTGATAAAAGAAGTTTTGTAAACTTGCAGAAGGGTAAACACATTAACACTATTATTAATTTAAGGATTAATATTCATTATTGTAACATTAAAAGTCCAATAATTTATTTAAAGTAATTAAGAAAACGCACACTAAAAATCACTGCTATGAAAAAATTCTATTTCTTACTTTTACTTTTTGCCACAATCAAAATTAATTCTCAAAATAAATTGGAAGTAGAGAGTGAATTTTTTGAATTTAATTTGGGGGCAAAAGATCTAAAAATACAAACTAATGAGTTTGAGTTTGACATTGTCGAGGTGAAGCAGTTCAAAAAGGGTGCTGATCTTTGGTTCTACCAAACGTGGCTGCAAGATTTAAACTTAACAACTACAATATCTTTTTATTTCAGGTATTCAACAGACGCGGTTAACTGGAGTATTTGGGAAGGAGTTTATGAGAATCCTGATATTTCATCAGATAATATTGTAGAGGATGTCTATTACAAAAAATTTAGTTCATTGCATTCTTTTGACATCCATTCTAATTATATTCAATTAAAGGTAGTTATTGATAGTGCCGATGAAATAAATTTTAAACATTCAATTCTGAAAAGTATTAACTGTCGCATTTATAATTTTCAAAATAGTAATGTTAATGATAAACACTATGAAAACAAAGAGATTAATAAAGATATTTTTAAAATGGGAGGTTGTACTTGTCTACTGCCTTCATATGAGGATAGGTCGGATTGGGGTTGTCCTGATGGTGATGGAGCTTCCTGTCCAAGTCCAACATATACTGACGTGACTCATTTAATAGTACATCATGAAGCCGGATCAAACATTGAACCTATTGGTGGATGGGATGACAGAGTACTTGCAATTTGGGTATATCATACAACCGATGCTGGTTTTTGTGATATTGCATATAATTGGTTAATAGATCATGATGGGGTAGTATATGAAGGTCGTGGGGGAGGAGATAATGTGCAAGGTGCCCATATGTGCGCTTATAATCAAAATACTATGGGAGTTTGCATTTTGGGAAATATGGATTTAATAGCAGTTCCTACACAAGCAAAAGACGCACTTATTGAAGTTTTAGCTTGGAAGGCCTGCCAAGAAGGAATTGACCCTTTAGGAGCGTCATACCATCTAGATCTGTCACCTGGGACTGATCTTGATAACATTGCTGGTCACAAGGATGGTTGCACTACCGGTTATACTGAATGTCCTGGTGACTATTTATACAACGATCTTGATGAGATCAGAAATTCAGTAGCAGAATGCACAACGCCGCCGATCGGAGAAGCTGATTTGATAAATATTGATGCCACACTAAGTGAAACTATTGTTAGTGTTGGTCAAATTATAAATGCATCATGTGCCGGATACAATCAGGGTTTAATTGATGCCGAAGCCTCTGAAATTGGCTATTATTTTTCAACAAATTGCACTTTTGATGTATCTGATGATGAATTAGCAACCGATGGCGTAAATTCTTTATCACCGGGGGAAGATGACACAGAGGAAGCAGATATTACTATACCAGATAATCCACCTGGAACATATTATATTTTATTCGTTGCAGACCATTTAAATGAGGTGGCAGAGGGTCCTTATGAAAACAACAACGTAAATTGTATCGCAATTACGATCATTGATTCCGAAAGCGATTTAATTATAATTGATGAAAACCTTAGTGAAACAAATGTGTCGGTTGGTCAGGTAATTAATGCATCCTGCGCTGCATATAACCAAGGAAGTGGGGAAGCAGAATCTTCTGAAATTGGTTATTATTTCTCAACAAATTGTACATGGGATGCCTTAGATGACGAATTAGCAACCGATGGTGTCGCTGCGCTATCAGAAGGAGAAGATGATACGGAGGATGCGGATATTGCAATACCAGATAATCCACCAGGAACCTATTACATATTATTTGTAGCTGACCATTTAGAAGAAATTGACGAAGGAGCATTTGAAAATAACAACGTAACGTGTATTGCAATTACGATAATAGCTGAGCCTGAATATCCAGACTTAATAGTTAATTCAGAAGCAGTTTCGCCATTTAGTTTAGAAGCAGGTGATCCTATAAACCTGTCGTGCAATATTGAAAATATTGGTGATGAGAATGCAACAACCAGTAATTTAAAATATTATATTTCTACTGATTGTAACTATAGTATGTCAGATACTGAGTTGGGAAGTGACATAGTTGGAATTCTTACTCCTGGTTCAAGTAGTTTTGAATCAGCTACGCCCTTAATTCCTGGAGGATTTGGTCCCGGTGATTATTATATATTGTTTATTGCAGATTTTGATGACGATGTGATCGAATCTAATGAAACGAATAATACAGTTTGTACCGCAATTGAAATTATTGTAACTCCTACAGAATACCCTGACCTCATAGTGAATGCTGAAACTGTTTCGCCATTGAGTTTATATATAGGTGATCCTATCAGCTTGTCATGTGATATTGAAAATATTGGTTATGAGAATGCCGTAACCAATAATTTGAAATATTATATTTCTAATGATTGTAATTATGGTTTATCAGATACAGAGCTGGGGAGCGATGTAGTCGGGCTCCTTACGCCTGGTGCAAGTAGTTTTGAATCTAGTTCACCCTTAATTCCTGGAGGATTTAGTCCAGGTGATTATTATATATTGTTTATTGCAGATTTTGATGATGATGTGATTGAATCTAATGAATTAAATAATATTGTTTGTGTTGCTATAACAATTCTTGAGATTGGTTCACCAGATTTGATTTGTAATATAAATTCTGTTACGCCATTTCTTTACCCAGGTGAAAATTTAGATATTTCGATAACGATAGAGAATATTGGTGATGTTTCCGCAACCCCTGAATTTATTTCTAGAATTAAATTATCGAAAGATGATTGCATATTATTGGACGATATCTTATTGGAAAACATTGATGTTCCTGAATTGATACCAGGTGGATCCTATACTTATGTGCAAACATATTCCATTTGGGATACGCTTTCATCTGGCAATTACAACTTATTAATAAAAGCAGACGGACCAGACGATATTTTAGAAAGCAACGAATCTAATAATACTGATTGTTCAGCTGTGGAAATATTATCACCAATGGGTTGTGAATATACTTTAAGTTCTTCATTTCAAAGTTATGATGCACTTGCATATTCTGATAATATAACGATTACAACATCTGAAATTGAATGTTTCTGGGCTGTAACACCGCCTCCTCCATTTTGGATTACATCCATTACCTCCTCCGGAATAGGATTTGGCGTGATTAGTTTTTCGATTCAAAATAATCCAGAAATAACATCAAGGAGTTTCACTTTCTCAATTGAATCAGAAACATTTACAATTTTTCAGGAAGGTTTGGAAGATGACCCAGGAGTTGCTCCAGTTGCTGATTTTTATGCACTAACTTTGGAAGGTTGTGCACCTTTAGAAGTTTCATTTTTCGATTTGTCTTCTAATGAACCATCAAATTGGTCATGGACCTTTGGTGGAGGGGAACCAGAATTATCCACTGACCAGAATCCGGAAAATATAATATTTGGTAACCCAGGAGTTTATACAATTGTTTTAAATTCTTCAAATATATTAGGATCCGATATAGAAGTTAAAGAAGGTTATATAATTGCAAACAAGTGCGTGGATATTCTGTCTCAAGAAAATATTTACAGTTTTGACATAACACCAAATCCCGCTGTAGATTTCGTTACAATTGAAATCTCAAGCAATCTTTTAAATAGTCAATTAGTTTTGTACAATACTGTAGGAGCGGCTATGAGAATAATTGAACTAAACAATACAAAAACTATTTTGATTAATTTAATTAATTTACCAAAAGGAATTTATTTTGCTCAATTAAATGCTGAAAATATTATTATTAATAAACCGTTTGTTTTAAATTAATAATTAGTCTAACCGTCGCTTCGAACCGCACACATGTTCGATTAATCCTATCTTGAAAGAAGAGTAGGAACCCTTGTCCGTTAAAACATTGAGATATGGGGATTGATAATTTGGGGGCTTATAAGTACTTACCTGACTTCAGAATTGATTTATCCGATGGCGGGCGGTTGTTTTATAGAATCGAGTGAGTTTATTAATAAAGATTGTGAATTCATTAATATAGTTGAACCAGAGGTGTTAATAGAAAATATCAATTTGCATTCTGCAATTCATATTTATCCGAATCCTGCAGAAAATCAATTTATTGTTCAGTTTGAGGCAGGAATAATTAATGCCGATTTATTACTAGT
>CAZXBG010000132.1:0-11354 GCA_964638865.1 uncultured Chitinophagales bacterium
TTGGCAGGTTATTTAATTGTTTGGAATGCCGAACCCTGCTAATACTTCTTCGCCAACCCTGCGCCTTGGAATACGCAGGGTTGGCAGGTTATTTAATTGTTTGGAATGCCGAACCCTGCTAATACTTCTTCGCAGGTTAGTTAATTGTTTGGAATGCCAAACCCTGCTAATACTTCTTCGCTAGCCCTGCGCCTTGAATATGTTTTGCGAAGGAGAGGGTGAACAAACCTTTTTGGAAACCTTACAGTGTATAGTTCAGTATAAAGTTTCGGAGTCGGGGGAATTGCAATTTATGCAAGGTGAAATGGTATTAATTAAATTGAAAAAAAAATAAAAGTATGCAAAATTTAAAATTATTTCTGATCGCGATATTGATCTCGCAAACCTGGATATCCTGTAAAAACGTTGGTGAAAGGGTATCCGATGAGGAACAAACAAAAGCAGATGCCGTGCAGGAATGTTATTTATATGTAGAGAATTCTGATACCATAAAAATGGAAATCACGATACAGGATACCAAAATAACCGGTAATCTGGTTTATAATTTATACGAAAAGGATAAAAATGTCGGCACCATAAGAGGTGAAATGCAGGGCGAAAGATTAAATGCAATTTATACCTTTAAAAGTGAAGGTGTTGAGTCCACCAGAGAGTTAACATTTAAGAAAAATGGCGATGCCTTTGTGGAAGGATATTATTTAGATGGAAATCATACTATCGTAGATTTCCCCGGCAAGGTAGTACTTTTAAAAGTGACATGTAAATAATTTTTTCACAAAGCCTGGAATAAAGTCTGTTTTAATTCAGCCTAAAAGTTAATTTTTATACATTTTTTCTATAAAGAGTACAATCATTATACCGCAAGTATACATCACTATATCCATCCAATTAAAAGAAGAACCCATAATTATTTTGGCGAGTTTGGAATGTTCTAATCCTAAAATTTCTATTAATTGAAGATATTGTAAAAATTCGACTAAAAATGCAAACAACAATACTGCAATTGCTGTCTTAAATATTGGAACAACAAAAAATGATTTTATAAAACAGTAGATCAATATCACCACTAAAAGATCACCAAAATAAGGTCGAATGAATTTATCTTTTATAAAAAGTGCGATGCATATCTCTGTTATAAAAAGGATTAAGGTAAAAAGTGCGTATTTTTTATTAAAGGTTATTGGCATAAGTCTTTGTTAAAGTCTCTGTTATAGTTGCATTATTCACACTTTTTTTTCGACAAGGGTATCGTGACAAGTGACAAGGGAAAACAAATGATGGAATTTGGGAAAGGTTTAAATGAAATTTGAACTCCTTTTTCCTACTCCATTTTAAGATGGAACAAAAAGGTTTCATGTTACAAGCTGCCAACTTCCCACTGCCCACTGCTCACTTCCCACTGCCCACTACTTCCCCTTCCCCTGAAAAATAATTAATACCGTATAAAACATGATCTTAAAATCAATAGCCAAACTCATATTTTCGATATACAGCAGATCGTATTTCATACGTTGTATCATTTGTTCCACATCGCTGGCGTAACCAAATTTTACCATGCCCCAACTTGTTAATCCGGGTTTTACTTTTTGCAGGTGTTTGTAGGTAGGAGCAATTTGTGTAATTCTGTCAATGTAAAATTGTCGTTCCGGACGAGGGCCAACCAGACTCATTTCTCCTTTAAAAATATTAAATATCTGCGGTAATTCATCGAAACGCCATTTGCGCATAATCTTTCCCCAGGTAGTAATACGTTCATCATTTTCGCTGGATAGCGCGGGACCATTTTCTTCGGCATCTATAAACATACTTCTGAATTTATAAATGGTAAATAGTTTATTATTTATACCTACTCTTTGTTGTTTATAAATAATGGGACCTTTGGATGATAATTTTACTTTAAAAGCAATAAATAAAAATAAGGGCCATAAAATTAATATTGCAATTATCGAAACTGCAATATCAATTCCCCTTTTAATAAATCGCTGCCAGCGCGGCATCAGATCCGGATAAATTTCGATGAGCACTGCTCCCAATACATTACTCATTTTAACGGAGCCTGATAATATATCGTACATATCAGGAACTATCTTTATAACAATATCTCCTTTTTCGGCAAGGGTATCAATTATTTTATTGAGCAGATGATGTTCAGATGTTTCAATGGCAATAATTACTTCATCAATATTTCGATCTTCAATGATAGCGTTAAGCTGCGACAATTTACCGAGATTGGGCATGTATTTCGTGAGTTCACTGTCGTGATTTCCATTTACTTCAACATATCCGGTGAAAGCATATCCCAACGACTTTTTATAATTAGTTATTTCTTTATAAATAGCCAATGCGCGTTGATCGCTGCCGATAATAATTGTGGTATATGCAACAATACCCTTTTGCAATTGTTTTTTAGCCTGCGAAAGAATGATCATTCTGCTAATGGTGGTAAGCAGAAATTGAGCGGCGAATAAGAGAAAAAATAACTGGTAATAATCATGGTAATCGCTGATATAATCATCGAGTAACAAAGAAAAGAAAATAATCAATACGCCTATAAATGCAATAACAAAGGTTCGTGTTATTTCTGCCAGTCTCGATTTTCGATAAATATCGGTATAGGTTCCGGCTACAAAATATAAAACCAGCCAGATAAGAGGTATTCCGAATATTCCGATAAAAAAATTACGGTCATTTAATATCTGTTCTTTGATATTGATTGGATAGTCCTCAATAAAAAATTTGCGGTAAAAGAAAAATCCCGCCCATACCAGCATAGCAGTTGCATAATCGAAGAAAATATAAGTTAATATGCCAATTCTCCTTTTAAAACGCATTAATTGGATTCTATGATCTTTAAATTGTCAAAATATATTTTGGCAGTATCGCCGCTTGTATTTATTGCTCTGAATTCCAGATTATACGATTCGGGTTGGTATGCTGAAAAAAATTGTAGAGTTGGATTTAAATTGACATAAATTTTATTCCAATAATCTTTTGCAGTTATAGTTAATACTTCATCGTAAATTGTGGAGCCACCGGTAGTATTGCACCGTAAATAAACGAGATAATTAATGTCGCATTTATAATCGATCTCCAAAAATAATTGATGATCAATGGTGCCGAAAAAAAGTGGATCGGTGCTAACTCTAAATGTATCGAGGTCGGGAGTTAGGGTTGCAATTGCAGATCGTAAACCTTCAAATATATCTGTTACTGAAGTTGTTGTGGTTAAATCGGCTTCACTTTCCACGCTGTGAAAACTATTTCCCGTTTCAAATCTATCCTTAAATAAAAAAGTTATTGCAGCAGATGGTTTGTAGGTGGAAGAAGGATATAATGTATCTGTTTCTCCTTCAATTAAATTTCGCGTAATAGAGTAGCCATTATAAAAAGGATATATCATTGCTGTTCCGGATATTCCATTTTCTTTTATTCCGGGATATACAATAATATCTGTTTCGCCTGATTCTAATATTGGAACCGTAGCAGGTAATTCGAATGCACCAATAAAAATTCCATTTGCGTATACCCAGGCATCTGTAATTTTAGTGGAGGGATATCCCTGCAATTCGAGATTGCAACTGAAAGTAAAATCATTTAGGTAAACATAAGACGGAATCTTTTCCTGCGGATTAATTATTTCACAACTACTTATTACAGTGATAAAAAATAGGGGTAATATTTTCTTTAATTTAATTCTTTTCATCTTCCAACTTTAAAATTTCCAACTTCGGTCTGCATTAATCTCAATATGCAATGTTCTTCTCAATTTTATGCAATATCATATGTGCTACTTGCAAAGCTCTGTACCCATCATCAATAGTTACCGGAGTTTCGGTATCATTTAATATTGCTTTGGCAAATAATTCCAGTTCCATTTTTATGGCATTAACAGGAACTATGTCCGGTTTATGCATATGCAATGCCTTCTTTTTAAAAGAGTTACCAGTGTTAATATCTATGGTTAACGCATCTTCGCCGGCAATAGCATCTGTGAGCGTCAATATTTCTGTCACATTTTCACCAAAATCAACCGCAATATACATATCTCGCTGAAACATTCTCATTTTGCGCATTTTTTTCATCGAAATACGACTTGCAGTTAGGTTGGCAACACATCCATTATCAAACTCAAGACGCGCATTTGCTATATCAGGTTGGTTGCTGATCACTTTTACACCACTGGCACTCACCCGTTTTACATTGGATTTCACAATATGTAAAATGATATCGATGTCATGAATCATAAGGTCGAGAACCACTGAAACATCTGTTCCCCTGGGGTTAAAACTGGAAAGCCGGTGACTTTCAATAAACATCGGTTGTAGGTCGATACCCTGGACCGCCAAAAATGCGGGATTAAAACGTTCAACGTGGCCTACCTGCGCTTTTACATTGGCCTCATGGGCCAGCGACATTAAATATTTTGCCTCGTGAACAGAATTTGCCAATGGTTTTTCTACAAAAATATGTTTGGCCTTTTTCAGGGATGCACGTGCACAATCATAATGAGAGACAGTTGGGGTAACTATATCAACTGCGTCGACTGCGTCAATTAATTTGTGAATATTGGTAAAACGGGTGATTCCGAAAGTTTTTTCAGCGTATTGAGCATTTGTTTCGTCGGGATCATAAAAGCCCACCAATTCAAAATCGGGGATATCCTTCAAAATCTTGAGATGAATTTTACCGAGATGGCCTGCGCCTAAAACACCAATTCTTACCATAGATGTATTTGTGCAAAAATAGAATTTTAGACGGGAGCAATATGCAATTTTCTATTTTAAATGTCCACCCTTAATCCATTTTGTATCACTATGGATACATTTGAAGAAAATTCTATAAGGCAAAATTCGTTTATCTTCACGCAGATTTATGAATAGGAATTTGAAGAGTGTTTTATCCCTTTTTTTTATTTTACCCGTCCTGTCGGGCTTAATGTTATGGCAGGCTTGGCCACCATTGCAGCTTAGTTTTTTGGCTTTCGGTGGTTTTGTTCCACTACTGATTGCTGAAAAAGTAATATCGGATACCTATAAAAAATATACGACTTTAAAGGTTTGGATAAGTTTATACACCGGACTACTTATTTGGAATTTAACAACTACCTGGTGGGTAGGAAATGCGAGTTTGGCAGGTGGATTATTTGCGAATCTTGCAAATCCGGTTTTAATGACCGTTCCTTTCATGTTGGCTCGAAATACGAGAAAACAATTTGGCAACAGATTGGGATATGCTTCCCTGATATTTTTTTGGATGGCATTTGAATCCATTCATTTAAGTTGGGAACTTACCTGGCCCTGGTTGAGTGTTGGAAATGTATTTGCGGTCCATCATAGTTGGATACAGTGGTACGAATTTACAGGAATTTTTGGCGGAACCCTTTGGGTATGGGTGAGCAATATTTTATTGTTCTTAATTTTATACAATAAAATATTTCTTGCTGAAAAAAATAATGCACAAAATACTACGCTTTTCAAAAAATACCTGCCAATAATATCATTGGTATTATTATTAATTATTCCTATAATTATTTCAAAAATAATGTATAATAATTATACTGAAATAGGTAAACCTGTGAATGTAACAGTATTGCAACCAAATTTCGATCCCTATACAGAGAAATTTGATATTCCCTATACGGTGCAAATGGAAAAAATGCTGACATTATCAAAACAAAAATTAACGGATAGTACCAATTACCTTGTTTGGCCCGAAACATCTGTTCAAAAAGATATTTGGCTGGATAAATTAAAATATGAAAAACCAGTTCGTGACCTTTCGAAATTAATTGACAGTTTCCCAAATCTGACCATAGTTTTAGGAATAAACGGATTTGAAAGGTATGATTCCAAAGATGCCTCCATTACTGCAAGACAAATAATTACAAACCGGGCACCTACCATGCTTTCTGACACCATGTATTATGATATTTATAATACTGCATTACAAATCGATTCTTCTATGTTATTGCCATATTATCATAAATCAAAATTAGTTCCCGGAGTTGAACGAATGCCCTATCCTCAATTTTTTAAATTTTTGGGAGATAAGGCAATTGAGTTGGGTGGAATTAGCGGAAGTTTGGGAACACAAAAGGAACGAACAGTGTTTTATAATAAAGATTCTATTGGTATTGCACCGGTAATTTGTTTTGAAAGTGTATTTGGTGAATATGTTTCTGATTATGTTAGTAATGGTGCCGAATTAATTTTTATAATTACTAATGATGGATGGTGGGGAAATACTTCCGGATACAGACAACATTGTTTATACGGGAAATTGAGAAGTATAGAGACCCGTCGTTGTATTGCACGTTCGGCAAATACCGGCATCTCTTGTTTTATAAACCAAAGAGGTGATATTTCTCAGGCAACGGCATGGCGGGAAGATGCAGTGTTAAATGCAACTTTGTTGGCCAGCGATGAAAAAACTTTTTATGTTAAATATGGCGATTATCTTGCACGTGTTGCCCTCTGGATGTCCGGATTTTTAATTTTGATGACTTTTATATCTGCTAAAATTATTAATCGGAAAAAAAATAAGGAAATAAATATTTAAATTATTCGTTTTCGTTTTAATCAGGTTTAAATCTTTATTTTAATAATAATTAATTAGGATTACTATGTTTATTATTTATACAATTAACCTTTATCAATTATGAATTTAGAAGCGATGTGTTTTGAAGTTATTGAAATTACCAGATCAATTGGTGTTTATATAAAACAGCAGCGTGAAAATTTTCAGCATATTCTGATTGAAAAAAAAGGTGTACGCGATTTTGTAACAGAGGTTGATACGAATGCGGAAAAAAGATTAGTAACTGCACTTAACAAAATATTGCCCGAAGCCGGCTTTATAACGGAAGAAAAAACAATAGAACAACAGGATAAAGAATATTTATGGATAATTGATCCGCTTGATGGTACTATGAATTATGTACATGGAATTCCTATATATTCTATAAGTATTGCTTTACAGTATAAAGGGGAAATTATTTTGGGTGTGGTATTGGAAGTTTCCAACAACGAAATGTTTTATAGCTGGAAAGATGCTCCGGCTTATTGCAATGGAAAAATTATTCATATTTCTGCTTGTGATAATTTGGGTGATGCACTTATTGCTACCGGATTCCCATATATTAGAAATGAGGAGCGCACAACTAAAATATCGGAAACGTTAAAATATTTTCTCGATAATGGCAGAGATATTCGCAGACTAGGAACTGCAGCCACAGATTTGTGTTATGTTGCCTGCGGTCGCATGGATGTATACTACGAAGCATTTTTAAATATCTGGGATATTGCCGCAGGAATTATTATTGCTGAAAACGCCGGTGCTTATGTTTCCGATTTTAATAATGGCCGAAATTTTAAAGAAGGCAAAATAGTTGTTTCTAATAATATCATTAAAGATGCAGTGCTGAAAGGTGTTGCTCTAATGCCTTAATATCTGTCGCCATTGAATTTATACGAAATTATTTTGAAAAAGAAGAAATGATCCAATAAACTAATCCGCTCATCACGATTGAAGCCGGAATAGTTAATATCCAAGCCCACATAATTTTTGTTACAACCTGCCATCTCACGGCACTCACGCGTTTAGCTGCACCAACGCCCATAATAGCACCTGTAATAGTATGTGTGGTAGACGCCGGAATTCCCATTGCTGCCGTTCCGAATAATGTGATAGCTCCGGCAGTTTCTGCACAAAATCCGCCCATTGGTTTTAAGGGAGTTAAATTATGTCCCATTGTTTTTACAACTTTCCATCCTCCAATAAGCGTTCCCAAACCAATTACAATATAACAAGCATAAAATATCCATTGTTGAGGGTTATCAATATCTGCATGTCCATTGGCTGCCAATAATAAAATAATGATACCGGCAGTTTTTTGTGCATCATTACTTCCATGCCCCAGACTAAAAGCTGCTGATGAGACTAATTGCATAAATTGGAAAAATCCGTCAACTTTTCGCGGCTTAAAATTTCGAAAAACCCATAAAGTAATGATCTGCAAAATATATGCAACAAGTAATCCAATTATTGGTGCAAGAAAAATAAAAAGTCCTATCCAAGCTAAACCTTTGTGGTCGGGTTCTATCCATAATAAAGCTCCCGGACCAGCTTTCACTAAGGCAGGTCCTATCAATCCGCCGATTAACGTATGGGAAATACTGATTGGCATGCCGAGTTTGGTGCACAACCATCCCCAAATTATAGCACCAATTAATGCGCTTAAAACAAAAAATGTATCTCCGTCCACAACGCTACTATCTATTACTCCCTTACTCATTGTTTTGGAAACTTCCGTTGACTGAAAAATCCAAAGTGCAGCGAAATTGAAAAATGCAGCCCAAATAACAGCTTTTACCGGACTCAATACTCTCGTAGCTACAATCGTAGAAATCGAATTGGCTGCATCATTGGCTCCATTAATAAAATCAAAAACTAGTGCCAATATCACCGTAATAATAATAATAGGTTCAATACCGCCCATAAATTATGTGGTTTTAACGATTATTGATTCAATAACATTCGCAATATCTTCACAGCGATCGCTGGCACTTTCCATTTTAGAAATAATATCCTTTATCTTAATTATTTCTATTGGATCTTTTTCATTTGCAAATAAGTCTGTTAGCGCCAACTCAAAGATCACATCACTTTGGTTTTCTACATTATTAATTTCTATTATGAGTTTGCGCAGTTTTTCAATGTTGCGCAGATCACGCAACTCTTCCAATGCAGCCTTTACTTTCACGGTGCCGTCATTTATAAGTTCCGCCATTTTAATAATAGCAGATGGCAAATTATTTGGTTTGTATAATTTAATACGCAATGCAGCATCCTTAACATGATCGGCAACATCGTCAATAGTTGATGCCAGATAATGTATATCCTCCCTATCAAAAGGAGTGATAAATACAATGTTGAGATTATTCATGATCTCATGTGTGATCTCATCCCCTAAATGCTCTGCATGCTCAATTTCTTTAATTATTTCTTCCCTTTTATCTACATCTGTCTCTTTTACACAATCTAATAAAAGCTCTGAGATCCTCACGTTGTTATCTGCTGCTTTGCCGAAGAGCGGATAGAAGGTCTTATCCTTAGGCTGAAAAAACCTTAAAACTTTATCTATAGACATATTGTATAATTTTAATTTAATGTTAAATGACGCTAATGTAATGGTTAAATAAACAAAAAATTAAAATTGAGCCAATATATTTGATATTTATTTACATATAATTAACAATTTGGTAACATTGAGGGGAGGAAAAGCGCCGAAAGTGTTGATGGCGTAAATAAATTAAGAAATCATTACTCTAACATAAAATAAATGCTTTGTTAATATTGGGGTAACATTGGCGAAATACCTTCGCAGCAACTAAATGTATAATATGTCAAACAAATTAGTGTATTTACTTATTGCTGTTGTAGGATTTACTTCTTGCGGGGGCTCAAAAGCCGTCGATGAGGTTGGTACTGAGATCTCAGGTACAATTTCCATCGATGGTTCTAGTACAGTTTACCCAATAAGCGAAGCTGTAGCAGAAGAATTCGGTTTAAAAAACCCAAAGGCCAAAGTTACCGTTGGTGAATCAGGAACAGGTGGTGGATTCAATAAATTTGGAAGAGGAGAAATTGATATTTGTGGGGCATCACGACCAATTAAGGAGAGCGAAAAGGCAATTTGTGATTCAGCAGGAATCAAATATCTGGAATTAGAGGTTGCATACGATGGAATTGCAATTGTTGTTAATCCTTCAAATACTTGGGTAGATAAAATTACCACTGCAGAATTAAAGATCATGTGGGAAACGGCAGCACAGGATAAAATTAAAACATGGAGTCAGGTTAGAGCAGGTTGGCCTAATGAACCAATACATTTATTTGGTGCAGGAACAGCAAGTGGAACCTTCGATTATTTTACGGAAGAAATATGTGGCAAAAAAGGAGCAAGTCGCGGCGATTATACAGCTAGCGAAAACGATAATCAATTAGTTACCGGTGTTGCCGGAGATAAAGGTGGTTTAGGATATTTCGGAATGGCATATTATGAAAATAATAAAGCAAAATTAAAGATCGTTCCCGTTGATAATGGCAGTGGATCTGGTGTTATTCCAACACAGGAGACAGTTTTGAATAAATCGTATTCTCCCCTTTCACGACCACTTTATATTTATATAAATGAAGCCGCACTTGCACGTCCTGAAGTTGCCGCTTTCATCACATTTTTTATTGATAATGCACCTGTTTTAAGTAAGGATGTTGGATATGTTCCATGTGAGGCAAGTATTTATGCAACACAACAGGAAGTATTAAAAGCAGCGATCGCGAGATTAGCACCTGCTGAAAAATAAATTATTCAAATGTTCAGGTAATTTAATTATTACCTGAACACTTTTATTTTTTTGTGAAGAGAAAAGAGAAAATAATAGAATTCCTTTTAGCACTTAGCGGTGCTATTACTGTTTTAACTACCATCGGAATTTTATCTGTTCTACTTTACGAATCAGTTTTATTTTTTAAGGAGGTTTCCATAATTGAGTTTTTTACAGACACTCAATGGACACCATTATTTGACGACAAACATTTCGGGATACTTCCCCTTATTGCAGGTACAGTATTAACTTCCTTTATTGCTATTACTGTTGCACTTCCTATTGGATTGAGCATTGCAGTTTATTTAAACGAATATGCACACCCAAAAGTACGAAAAACCATTAAACCGATGTTGGAAATATTGGCAGCAATTCCAACAGTTGTTTATGGTTTTTTTGCATTAACTGTGGTTACGCCATTTTTGCAACAAATAATTCCGGGATTGTCGGGATTTAATGCGTTATCTCCGGGCATAGTAATGGGAATTATGATCATTCCTCTTATTTCTTCCTTAAGTGAAGATGCATTATATGCTGTGCCTAAATCGTTGCGTGAAGCAAGTTACGGATTGGGTTCAACACCTTTCCAAACTTCATTTAAAGTGTTGATTCCCGCTGCATCATCCGGAATTATTGTTTCGGTGATATTGGCAATTTCAAGAGCATTCGGAGAAACAATGATTGTAGCCATTGCTGCAGGTTTAGAGCCGCGTTTAACATTGGACCCCACAGTTCCTATTGCAACAATTACAACCTATATCGTTCAGGTTTCTATGGGTGATGTACCCCAAGGATCACTTGAATTTAAAACAATATTTTCAGCAGGGATGATGTTATTTGTTTTTACATTTATTTTAAATACCATAACAGCAAGAGTGAAAAAGAAATTTTATCATAAATATGAGTGATGAGTGATGAGTAATGAGTAATGAGTGATGAGTGATGAGTGATGAGTGATGAGTGATGAGT
>CAZXBG010000133.1:0-11276 GCA_964638865.1 uncultured Chitinophagales bacterium
GAAATGCAATGATTTTGATACCGGTTTTTATAGAAAATTTTCCTTGAAATAGAGGGTTGTCCCCAACTTTTAATATTGACCCCAATTTTCGTTAACGCGACTGCCAACTGCCACTGCCACTGGAACCCGCCTGCCAAAGTCTTCGGGCAGGTGCACGAATGAACAGTCCTCGACCTCACAGGTTTCGAAAACATGTGCAGGTCTTAGGGAAATGAACCTATCAAAAATATTCACCTCCCATCAGTAGTTGGTGAGGTGGAAGGAAAAAAAAGTTGCCACGAATACACGAATGAACAGCCATCGGTTGTTTGTAATAGGAAATCAATTTTTTACTGGTGTATTCGTGGCTAATCTTTTCATCCGTATTATGGAGAAAAAAAAGGCCACGAATTCATAAATTTTAAAATTCGTGGACTCGTAGCTTAAAAAATTAATTCTCTGTTATTTAATTACACATCAAGGTTTGCATATTTTGCATGCGCCTCGATAAATTCTCTGCGCGGAGGAACTTCATCTCCCATTAACATAGAAAATACGTGATCTGCTTCCGCTGCATTGTCGATGGTTACGCGTCGCAACGTTCTGGTTTCGGGATTCATTGTAGTTTCCCATAACTGTTCGGCATTCATTTCACCCAAACCCTTGTATCGCTGCACGTGCACAGAACTTTCATTACCGCCTTTTGCGAATTCTGCGGTAGTTGCTTTTCTTTCTTCATCATTCCAGCAATACCGTTGTTCCTTTCCTTTTTTAACAAGATATAATGGAGGAGTTGCAATATAGATATATCCTTCTTTTACTAATTCAAAACATTTTCTAAAGAAGAATGTAAGAATAAGTGTAGTAATATGGCTTCCATCCACGTCAGCATCCGTCATAATTATGATCTTGTGATAACGGAGTTTTGCAGTATCCAATGTTTTATCTTCCGCCGGCATAACACCTAAAGCAGTAAAAATATTTTTGATCTCTTCATTGTCGAAAATTTTGTAATCCATTGCTTTTTCAACATTCAATATTTTTCCTCTGAGCGGTAAAATTGCCTGAAATCCTCTGTTCCTGCCCTGTTTAGCAGTTCCGCCTGCGCTATCTCCCTCAACAAGGTATAATTCGCATTTAGATGCATCTTTTTCCTGACAATCGGCAAGTTTACCCGGCAATCCACCTCCACCGAAAGCACTTTTGCGCTGCACTAATTCACGTGCTTTTCTGGCTGCAATTCTTGCCTGAGCAGCAAGTATTACTTTTCCGATAATAAGTTTTGCCTGTTTAGGATTTTCTTCCAGATAATTATTCAGCATTTCGCCTGAAATAATATCTACAATACCCATAACCTCATTGTTTCCCAATTTGGTTTTAGTTTGTCCCTCAAACTGTGGTTCCGGAACTTTGATAGATATCAAAGCGGTTAATCCTTCCCTAAAATCGTCACCGGATATTTCAACTTTGGCCTTTTCGAACATGTTTTCTTTATCGCCATAGGCTTTAAAGGTTCTGGTAAGCGCGCGTCGGAAACCTGCTACGTGGGTTCCTCCTTCAATGGTATTGATATTATTTACGTAGGAGTGTATGTTTTCGCTATAGGATTCGTTGTATTGCAGTGCAATTTCCACAATTACATTATCTCTTCCACCTTCTGCATAAATTGGAAAAGGAATGATAGATGTGCGGCTTTCATCCAAAAATTTCACAAACTCCACTAAACCACCCTGGCTCAGAAAAGTATCGGAACGGAATTTACCTTCTTCATCTACCTCGCGTTCATCAGTAATAGTGAGGCTGATTCCTTTATTTAAATATGCCAATTCACGAATGCGCGATAATAAGGTTTCATATTTATATTCTGTAACAGTAAAAATTGTATCATCCGGCTGAAAGGTGACAAAGGTGCCATGAATTGCCGAATCGCCAATCTCCTTTACAGAGTATAATGGCTTACCGATCTGATATTCCTGCATAAAAACTTTGCCATTGCGATGCACTTCAACGGTTAAATGTTTTGAAAGTGCGTTAACGCAACTTACACCCACACCGTGTAATCCTCCCGAAACCTTATAAGTATCCTTATCAAACTTTCCACCGGCGTGCAAAACTGTCATTACAACCTCCAAAGCCGATCTTTTTTCCTTTTTATGGATTTCCGTAGGAATTCCCCTTCCGTCGTCTTTTACACGAATGATATTTCCGGGCAGAATGGCAACATCAATATTCTGACAATAACCTGCGAGGGCTTCATCTATTGAGTTGTCGATTACCTCATATACCAAATGATGCAATCCTTTAAATCCTGTATCACCGATATACATGGCAGGACGCTTTCTAACGGCTTCCAGTCCTTCTAATACTTGTATGTTCTCGGCTGTGTAATTGGAGTGATCCTGTGCTAAAATTTCTTCTTTTTCCATAAATCGTGCTACCTCTTTTCAGGCGTAAATTTGTCAGTTTTTTTTGCGAAGTTGTATTTTAAAATTGAATATGCAAATATACAGCATAATAACTGAAAAATGTAGTGTTTTTAAGTATTTCAGCGTATTATTTATGCACTAAATTTCAACAAAAATTGATAATTGATAATTGCCAACAGGGGCTATGAAATAGGAATAAATTTATATTATCTGATTTGTGAGATTTTAGTGGAGAAATATTCTCTAAATATCCAATTTAACCCGCCTGGGAGAGGCAACTTTATCGAAGGAAGAATCCTCTCTTTCCTACTAAGAAGAAAGAACTTTCAATCGCATCCAATCAATGGCCTGGTCCATCACCTCTTTTGCCCTTGATATATTCGATAAGGAAAAGTCCGCCTACTGCGAGAACATAACAAACAATAACCAGGGCAACAAAAAACTGAGAACTCATAGATTTAAATTTATAGTTGCAAAGTTAAGTAAACGGCGTGATTTTTAAAATAAATCTGCTCATTTTCTGCACAAGCAGTTAACAAGGCAGCAGTAAAAAGTAAACGGTATCGTTTTTGCCACTTATCTTCGTAAAAAAATTCACCTTTACCATTAAAATCAGCTATGAAAAAAATCAGTTTAATTTTCGTTTTGTTCCTCAGTGTTGGATTGTATGCGCAAAAAGCTTCCGATGTGGAAATACCCTTTTTTCCGGTTGATGAAGATTCAAAATTAGTTACCTATACCGATGTGATTCAGGTTCCCGGTGTGTTAAAGGATTCGCTTTACGATGTTGCAATGGCATGGATGAAGATCTACTACAAATCGCCAAGTCAGGTGATTAAAAGTCAAAGTAAAGAAGAGGGTGTTATAGATATTCGTCATCAGTTTTATGTAACACGCAAGGATAAAAATCAGGAAGTGAAGGCCGGACTTATCAATTATTACCTCACGCTGCAATTTCGCGATGGAAGATTTAAGTATACCATCACAAAATTAAATCTTGAAAGCACTTCTTATTTCGGCATAGAAAAATGGTTAAATGAGGAACCTTACAAAAAAGATGAAAATGTTCCGGGATATCTTGTACAAATTGATAAATTCATGATGGATCTTATAACATCTATGGAGTCGGAGGTAAAACCGGTTGTCCCAAAAAAGGAAGAAGATTGGTAAATAATTATTTTAGATAAAAATCTTAAACTCAAAAAACCTGCAAGTAAAATGTGCAGGTTTTTTTTATTGTAAATATTTGAATATGTTCAATGTGGAAAAGGTGACAAAAGTCATTTTTTACTTTGAGGTACATCATGCCTTCTTTACTGACTAACAAGGAACTTTGGGCTATAAAAATGAAATCAATGGCAACCTACCAGACTGATTTGGATCAAACGAAGATAAAAGGCTACAACGATACCAGGTCTTCAAGGAATTTGAAAAAAGAAAAAGGCTTGGTTATGGAGATAAAAAAAATATTGGTACCAACGGATTTTTCGATAAATTCAACAGAGGCATTAAATTCAGCAATTACAATTGCACAATCTCAAGGTGCAGAAGTAATTGTTTTGCATGTTTATCATATGCCATTTGCGGATGAACATATGCCACCTTCCATGATAAAAGAATTAATGAATACACAGAAGGAAAGGGCGGAGTTGGATATGCAAACATTTGTGGAATCGCAGCAAATTTTTAAACAGAAAACAGTTCCGGTTGAATATAAAACCGTAATAGGTTTTGCATCAGAAATGATTCTTGATGTGGCACGTGCGAATAACGTGGACCTTATCATAACAAGTACAAAGGGAGCCAATAGTATTGATGATAAGTTATTCGGGACTGTGACCTGGAATATAATTAAAAATTCAGAAATTCCGGTTATGGCCATCCCTGAAAAAAGTATAAATCCCGTATTCAAAAATATTATGATTCCATTTGAAGGAACAGAAAAAGATAATGATACTATTACATGGTTATTGAGTTTCGCAGAAAAGAATAAAGCTACTGTGCATGCTGTGCACTTTTTAACTGATTCAACAAACTACAATAAATCAACTATTGATAAATTACATAGTAGATTCAGAAAATATCTAGAAAACGACATGTTGCAATTGCATTTTCTTGCAGAAAAAAATATTACGGAAGGCATTAAAAAATTCGCCTCACGGAATAATATTGATATGATCTGTATGGTGACACATCACCATGGATTATTTGCAACAATTTTCCACATGAGTATTACCAGAAACATAACACTTTATAGTCAGATCCCATTATTAGCATATAATATTGATAAATAAACCAGGCAAACTTTTTACAATGACAATGCAAACAAAAATATCGACTCCCGACTGCGAACATTGCAAGAGCAAAAATAAATCACTCTTTCATTTTTGCCATCTAGAAGAAACGGAATTTATAAATCAGACAAAAACCTGTGCCATGTATAAAAAGGGACAGACAATTTTTCATGAAAATGCAAATGCCTATGGTTTGTATTGTTTAAATGAAGGCAAAGTAAAATTGTATAAACAAGCCGCTGATGGCAAGGAACAAATACTCAAAATAGTTACTCCGGGCGATTTTATAGGTTATGGAGCAATGTTATCTTCCACTACTTATGGCGTAAGTGCAGAGGTAATTGAAGATGCGGTAATTTGTTTTATTCCAAAAGAATCCGTTCTTAAAATATTTCGTGAGAACAACAGATTCTCCGAAGGAATGGTACAATTGCTCACCCAAACTATAGACCAGACGGTTGAAAAAATGGCGGATATCGCCTACAAACCTGTAAGAGGAAGAGTTGCAGAAGCCTTATTAATACTCAGTGAATCGTACAAGGATGAAAATAATACCGAAGGTATCGTCAGCATCACTCGCGAAGATCTCGCTTCGTATGTAGGAACAGTAAAAGAAACCGCAATCCGTGTGTTAAAAGATTTTAAAGAAGATGGTCTTATCGAAACTAATAACCACGCTATTAAAATACTTGATCGTGGGAGATTGACGAAGGTTTGTGAGTTGTATGATTGAGGGGGAATGAGTAATGAGAAATGAGTAATGAGTAGATTTTCGAAAGCCGAATGCTTTTACTCCTTACCAATGACTGCTGACCAATGCCTCCTGACTTTTTGGTGAAGCGGGTCAGGAGGCGAATTTGTTTGGGATCGATACTTATTTAAACCCAGCCCCTTCCATCATACAAAAACGGCCATGGGATGGAAACTAGAATTAAAATAAATGCTATTAAAAACCAGATGAATTGTTTTCTTCCTGCATCAACATCATTCAGTGCTTTTTTAGCTTTGGCATATCCGATGTGCACAAAAATTAATGCGAGTAGCATTCCAATTGCGTGATCAAGTGCAATATTTCTGAAAGAAGGTGCACCCAACTGATCTGTTATATTGGATATCTTAAAATTTGTTTGCGTTGATATCCAGTGAAAATATAATAATAAACCTGCTACCAGTTGCAGATCCATTGCAATCATAGAGAACATACCCATTTTTTTTGTTGCTCCGGCAAAAGGTTTCTTTCCTTTAGAAGTTTGAAACCCAAACCAGATTCCGAGTATCATCAGAATGATAATAATATATCTCCATCCCGAGTGAAAACCCGTTAAAGCTTTATATAATCCCTCGGGAAGGGTCATGGCTGCTTCATCTGAACCAAAAAGTAAAACAGCAGAAATTATTGTTGCGGTCATTTTGTGTATATTTAAAGAGTGTAAAAATATCTATTGTTGCTTGTTTTTTTAAGGAGTTAATATTTTTTTAAGTTGATATAAATACTTAATTTTTCAATAGATGTTTATAATTCTGAATATTTGACATAAATTTTTGTTGCTGTTCGGAGTTTAATACGTTTAATATATCCTGCTTAAAATCCTGTTTACTTTCACGCATATCCTCCTTACCACCACCACTTTGTTTATTTTGTTTTTTTTCTCCCATAAATTCGCGGATAGCAGCTTCAACTTTCGTAACCTGATCGGGCGACAAATTTAAATCGTCAGTAAGTGTTGTGATAAATTCCTGCGCGCGACCGGCACCACCACCGTTTCCGCCTTTATTGCCGCCAAATAGTTTTGAAAATATGCTCATGATCTTTTATTTAAACAGTTAAGAATAAGACGAAGGTATACAAAAATAAACGGGTGCAAAAAATGACACCCGTTCATAATCTCAAAAACTAGCCCTCAGTGCTACCATAAAACTCCTTCCAGGCGCCACAACCCCTGAGGAATAAGGTCTATAACGGACATCCGCAATGTTGTCGATACCTGCCTGAATGTTCAGATTCGAAATAATCTGATATCCAACTTTCAGATTCAGTGTGTACCATGCAGGGCAATAAGGATCTCCATTATCATCCACAGCATATAAATGTGGTTTATCTGCCTCACTTGGAGCGAGTTCTTCAAATGGAACTTCTGCATTATAATCGGTATAAAAATCAGCTCTGAATTTTTTCATCTGATAACTGATATGCGTAGAACCAAATAACGGCGGAGCATGGCGAAGCGGAACATATTCATCCCCTGTTTCCTCTGCCTGTTCTTCTCCTTTTGTATAAGTGAGATAAGATGCCACTGTAACATTTTTTATAGGATGAATTCGAACACCGGATTCGATACCAAAAACATAAGCTTTATCAATATTCTGCAATGCTTGCACAGCACTTAATTCACCTGCATACATAATACTGTCCTCACCATTTAATGTAAAACTTCTGCGCACAATTGCATTACTTAACAAAGTATAAAATCCTGTAAGTTGAATTTCAACGATATCGCCAAATCCTTTAATAAAACCGAGATCGATATTATAAGCGTACTCCGGCAATAAATCAGGATTAGGAACTGTTACGTTGCCTGGTTCTGAATCAAATACTTTTCCGATATCATCCACATTTGGTGCGCGGAATCCTGTCGATAAATTGAGGTTTACCTGAAGGTTCTTTGCTGCCAGCCAAACAATTCCTGCACTTCCTGTTAAAGCGCCGCTATTGATATTTGCTGATGTAACTGGAAATGGGAAAAATGTAGTATCAAATTCCGCATTTAATATTACCTGATTATATCTCAAACCTGCCTGCAATGTAAGTTTTTCTTTCAATTTTGTTTTTGAACTTAAATACACTGCAAAACTTTGCCAGGTAGCTCCATCAGGATATCGGGATGCCGCATTTTCTTCCAAACCGGTCTCAATATCAAGATCAGTTCCCAAAGAAGTAACTCCGTTATAAATTCCTTCAAGTCCGTAAAACAATATTGTTTTATTAATTGATTTTTGAAGATCCAGATTTGCGGAAATTGCATCCACCTGTTCTAATTTAGTGGCCTCTGTAATTTTTTTATACGAACGTTCTATTCTGCTCTCTTCAAAAAACTGATATGCCAAAGTCAACCTCGCAATATCATACATTTTTGTGGTGTTATTATGCTGCAAAGAAATTACGTGCATATTCCAAATTTGAGGACCATAATACCAAACTGCGGAACGAGGTGCTCCATCGCGATATTCAATTAACCTATCGTACCGGTCGTACTCCGAAGTTTTAGAATAGTGAAATCCATAATTGAAATCCCAATTTGCATTCGGTTTAAATCTTATTTTTTGCATAATATTGTAATAAGACATATCCGTATGTAATTGTTTTTGCGGATCTTTATTTGGGATAATACTATCTACACCGTTTATTATTTCAACAGATTCCGGTCGCAAATATTCATCGGGTCCATTGGAACCCATAACAAGATCATCAAAATCGCTAAAACTTACACTGGTAACGAAGGCCCATTTTTTTGTGCCGATATTAATATCTGCATGACCCGTTTTTTCGATATTGGCAGATGCAAATCTTCCAAAAACTGAACCTTCCACAATTGTTTCCTCCGAATTAGATAATTCGGCAGTAAGCGTATGAAAATCCATAACCCCGCCTAATGCATCGCTGCCATAAATAATGGACCCCGGGCCAAAAATGATTTCTGCACCTTCCAGCGCATTTGGATCTATGGATATTACATTTTGAATATTTCCACTTCTGAAAATAGCAGTATTCATGCGCACACCATCAACAACCATTAGTAACCTATTAGTTGCAAATCCTCTGATCATTGGACTACCGCCACCAAACTGGCTTTTTTGAACAAATACCTGTCCGCTTTGAGCCAGCATATCTGCACTTGTTTGAGGATTATAAAAAGCAATATCCCTTGCTTCAATAGATGTGATATGATTTGGCACTTCTGTTCTGTTTTGCTCCCAACGATTTGCACTTATTACTACACCTTCCAAAGAAAATGGGGAGGATGCAAGCAAAATAATTTTCAATTGAACTGCTTCTTCAAATGAAATAAATATTTCTTCATATCCCAACAATTTGAATAAAAGGGAGTCGGCATTTCGGAAAGATGTGATGTCAACCATTCCATTTTGATCAGAGGACAAAGTTGTTTGGGTGCTTATATTTATAATAGTTACCTGTTCCAACGCCTTTAATGTTGTCTGATCTTTTAAATAAATTTCCTGTGCATGTAATACATAACCATACAGGCAGCATACACATGCTAAAATTTTTCGCATACTTTAATGTTTTAAATAAATAAAAAGGTTTGCTGAACATAATTCAACAGATATCAGGCGGAATAAATAATAAAGAGCAGAAAATTCTTCCCGTTTGAATAAAATAATATTGATGCGCCAAAATATTATCCTCAGGATGTATTAAAAGTTTATTGGAGGATTTAATAAAATCGGGAAATTTTAAAATCTCAACTTTGGGGTTGTTTTTTTGCGATTTATTTGTTTCAAAGTGTTCTGCGAGTTCTTTTTTTAATGCTGTTTCTTCTATATCCTGATAAGCCACGCAGTAGAGTGTATCATTTATGATTTCCTTTTCAGCAATATCATACATGAACCCATTCCAATAGAATTCAAATTCATGTTTCCAACGAATTTCCTTAAGTGGAATAACCAACTTTGTAAGAATATGCGCCTTCTCTGTGCCTTCATTTTTTACATTGTTGATAGCATTTATATTGTCCAATCTATAATTAAATAATATAACATTGCCGCATGTATAAAATAAAAAACATATTAGCACGGTAATTGTTATGATATGTTGCGATTTGTTTACCACTTTATCAGGTGCACAAAGATAATTTGAAATAAATATTAATTTGTCATAAATATATAAAACAAATGGGTATTAAATTGTTTACCAGGAAACATTAAAGTATCTTTGAATTCCCGGATTTCTGCACAAACTTACAGGAAGAATATGAAAACATTTTTTGCACTATTACTAATCACAATTCTGGCCTGCACTCGCAGTGAGGCGCAGATCATCGGCGGAAACGGGGAAGGTTTCACGTCTGTTGTAACAAACTCTGACATACCCTACTTATTGGAATCGACCAAAGAGCACCCCATCGCCATTCGCTGGCCGGGTGGAGGCGATTCGCGTGTGTCCTTTCCTGCACTTAATAAACCCGGTTTGGGGATGAACAAGGATTCCATTCAAAAAATGTATCAGGAGTTTCGCGATAATGAAGGAAATGTGCAATATGATAAACTGGATAAAGAATTAAAACAAGCGGATAAAGATGCAGCAGAGGCACAAAGCGCATTATTATCTCTGATAAATATTTCGAAAAAAGTAAAGGGATTACAGGTTGATTATTGTTTGAATGTTTTGATGGGAACAGTGGAATCCAATATTTCGGCCATTCGCACCTTATTAGATTCGGGCGTAAATATTATTTCTATAGTTGCCGGAAATGAGACCTTTTTCAGTTACCGCTACAATTGGGAAAAATACAAAAACGATTTTGAACCCATATTGAGAGCCTGTGAAAAAGAATTTCCCAACATTCCGCGACTGCTTTGTTTTGGTCAGGATTTTGATAAAAAAAATCATTTAGGATGGAATACGAGTGTAATAGAATATATCAACTCCACCGGTAACTTTATTTCGGGTGTTGATGTGCATTATTATATGATGAAAGAAATTAAATCTGCAAATACCTTACATCCAAAAACTATAGTTTATAAATCGGGAGAACATTACCCTCAATTGGAAAAAGCATTTGATGAATATATTAAATCTTACAGAGCGAATGATCAATTTGGTGCACTTGTGAATTATCTTAAAATAAACCTTCCAGGAAAAATTTATCACTGCACGGAGTTTGGAGATAAGGAAGCGGAATATTGGTCAAACACTATTGCCAATGCCGCACACATGTACGTTACTTTTTGTAAATACAGAAACGACTTTGATATTCTGTTGATGCAAAATTTAATTGCCAATTGGTTTTGGGCATCCAGACGTGCTGTGGGAAGATATGATGACAATCCCGACAATGTTGAAAAAATAAGCCGTTGTCACTGGTACTCCTTTCAACTTGCAAATGAATTGCCTTTCCATACGCCAGTATTAACATCTACAATAAATATTTTACAGGCAGGTATTTATTATTATTATTTCGATAATGCCGGAGGAAAAAAATACACCCCGGAAATGAATATAAAAAACGGAAAATTGACTTCCTTCGAAACACACTATCTCACCGGTAAATACAATTACAGTAGTGCAGGGAGCACTGGTTTTATGGCGAAAGGATCCGATAACACCTTAGAGGTTAAAGGAATTGACAGAGTGAGTTCTAAAGGAGTTGGAGAGATACCTTATAATAGTTTTGGGTATGTAAAGGTGGTAGTGGAGTAAGTTTATACCAATATTGGAGACCATATCCATTAATCTGCACTATTTTTGCATTAAATTGGTCTCGTAGTTCAACGGATAGAATAGGAGTTTCCTAAACTCTAGATAGCAGTTCGATTCTGCTCGGGACTACAAAAATCA
>CAZXBG010000134.1:0-4301 GCA_964638865.1 uncultured Chitinophagales bacterium
CAATAGAAAATTTTCCTTGGAATAGAGGATTGTCCCCAACTTTTAATATTGACCCGGAATAAGCGCTCCAATTCCATTCTACAAAAGTCAAATTATCAACCATTTAGGTTGAGGGCGTTTTGGCTGTTCCATTGTCAATTCTCCATTCTCCATTTTTTTCCCCTTTTCTCAGACCTCACAGGTTAAAAAAAACCTGGTGTGTCGTCCCTACTTATTCTCTTTCAATCCCTCATAATACTGCATATCCTGCACGAATTGATTCACGGCATTTTTTCCTTCGAGCATAAAAATCATATTGCCTTTTTCAGTTTCGATGATTCTTTTTTTACTATCGTAACTGAAAATTTCTGCGTTAAGATCTTCGCGGGAGGTGAATAATTTTAATTGATTGCGTTTATAGTGAATATAAATAAAATCCTCACTTGGAGTTAAGAAGTACAATGTGAAATAATCACCACCACTTCGTTTACCAAATTCTGCATAACATTTTATATGTTGATTAAATGCCTGATCTCCAAACCAAATTAATTGCCCATCGGAACCGGTTGTATGGAATGATCTGGTATTGGGATCCCATATCATTTTAATTCCCGACATGAATATTGTAACCGGAAAATCTCTTGGTTTTTCCAGATATCCTTTTGATGTAGCATCATCAATTAATCTATTAGCAATTTTAGGTTCTGCCAATTCATTTATAGCGGCTATGAGTTGTGTTTCTATATTATAATCTATTGGAGTAGCGCCGGCATCTGCATTCGAGGTGAACAACATGGACCCTAATTTTTTAAGCAGATCATCAGGCAATGGAATTTCAAAAGTTACAGTAGCATCCATTTTATATTGTTCGCTATTCGGACGTTTTATAATGGTACCGTATGCTTTAGTATCACATAAATCTGTTTTTAATCCCATTCTCAATCGTCCTTCAGCAAACAGCGCACCTGTTTTATCGTTATATTTCATTATGGAACCTTTTTCCGTTGGATCATCCAATTTCCCAAGATTTCCTAAATAAAATGTTTGATCTGTTTCATTATAATATCCTTGACCGCGAGCTGAAAATAAAGTAGCATCATTAATAGCAACTTTGCGCGCCATAATAGTTGTGTATAATGCAGCTGTATCATTGTATCTGAAAATACCTGCATAAACAGAATCGTTTTTTTCCGTTACCGCATCATTCAAACTAAAAATCGGTTTTTTGGGATCTACATAAGAATCTATTCTGAACCAATCTGTTCTATAATTTAACGAATCAGTTACATTTAATTTCACATATCCTTTGTATTTCAAAAATTGATCGCGACTATATAGTTCCACAGCGCCTTTATATTTTACTTTATCTTCTAAAACAAACCCTGCAGTGTCAGAAATATAACCTTTTGCCATCATATAATGATTAGTAACTTCCATAATGGAATCTACTTCCTTAATTACCATGATCTGTTCTATCGGTATTATCTGCTTTTTATTTTGCGGAGTAATGTAGTCGTATTGTCCGTTTCCACTCATATTGAGCCGACCCTGAATATTGACAAGACAATCATGTAGGCTATGATAAAAATTTATAGTATCTCCAACAATTTTAGCATAATACAAGGTTCCCATTTTAGCTCCCTTTTCAATATAAACTTTTCCACTATCAGGAATTACATGCACATCTGCAATTTTAATAAGCGGAACCCCTTCTGCATTTAATTGATAAGTATTTAAATTAAATTTTCCTTCTTTAGCTTGAAAAACCAGACTGTCCTGTCCGCCATTTGTCGAATAAAAATTAGAATATTCTTTTGTTGACTTAAAATAAACTGTTCTTTCATCCATTACCCAGTCAAAAACGTTCATATCCGTTTTATATTCATTATAAGGTAATTCGGTCATAATAGTATCGTAATTTGCCTCAAAGTGACCGATGCGTTTTTTATAATCTACATCCAGGTTCACATTATCTAATTTTAACGCAACAAGATCAGGGGTTACCTGCCCAATCGAAACCGAAGCCGTATCTGCTTTTGCATTATTAGCGAGATAATTAAATTGATTGGAATTCATTTTTACTTCACCCCAGATCATGGTTCCATCACCTTTTAAACCTTTAGAAGTTACTATGGAAGTTCCTTTTAAAGTAGATGCACCCTCATACATATCAAATGGTTTTATTCCTTGTTCCACTATCATTTGATCTTCATAAGGCAACCACCTTGTTTTTACTCCTGTATTTGTTGATTGAGGAAATTGTATTCCGCTTTCTGTTTTAGTTACTATAAAATCATCAACGTTAGCCAATGTGGAATCAGGGAAGAAAATAATATCTTTTGATTCAGAATGTGATGCCATAAAATCGATAGCTCCTGATCCTCTGAATCCTTTATTGCTTAAAGATATGTTTCCAGTGTATTTCCCCAATTTTCCATAAGTGGGATAACCACCTGCTGGTGTAACGGTTTTAAATCCAAGTGATCTGTCATCCTGCAATTTTAATGCTTCTCTAAAATCGGGAAATATTCCTGCAGAAACCATAGTACCATCAAATTTTACCTTTCGGAAATCCAGCGAGTCTGAACTTTCTAAAGTAAAGGGGTCGAGTTTAAACAAAAATCTTTCCTTATCATAAACATCATTAAAAATTTGTGGTTGCTGGTAATCTGCAATAGAAAAATCGTAGGTAGTGAAAATGGAATATTCCGGGTATTTAACTTTGCTTGATTTATTATCAGTTTTATCAATTTGAAGTCGCCCCGAAGTTACACTGATATTTGTTTTCACCGGCAAATAGAGTGAATTCCCCATATCGTCGATTTCCGTAGATTCTACATACAGGATCATCGAGTCCACTTTATTCATTTTTATATTAAAAGTATCATAACTAAAATAAAAATTTTGCCCTTTAAAATCTATATTACCGGAAACGATCAATCCGTCGAAAAGCATGTCGCGATTCTTTTTAAGGGTTAATTTATCATCCTTTGGATATATCAATACAAATTGGGAGTCACTCAAATAAAATTGTTGAACCCCATTGATATTCAAATCGTAATTTGTTAAATTTAATGTTGCATTTGAACCTTTAGAAAGCGATGGAATTGTAATAATGTCATAATCCGTTTTACCGGATCCTGCCGTTACATAATTAAATGTTTTTTGTTTTACATAAACTAATTCATTTTCTTTATCATAAAAAATAAATCCCTCTTCCACTAATTGCAATAATAAACTTTGCACGCCATCTACAGTTAACGTTGGGTTGAGGTCTTTCGCTAAGGCAAGTGTTGGAATAACCCGTGTTTTATAGGTTTCACAATACCGTTTTATTTTAACAAGAGGCTGATAAGTTGCCACACCTCGAACACGGTCGTAAAGTTTAACGCTGAAAAGATCCTGACTCTCAAACCAACTCATTTTATTTCCCGCACCTTCAATGTTTTTTAAATTAATAATTGTATCGCTGAGTGCCCAATTTAAATTATCAACTTTTGCATCTATTTTATGATAAGAACTATAAAACATTAAACTTGAAAATCCTTCATCCTGTCTTGTAATGTTCATCGTACTCAGCATTCCATCATATCGGATGGATACATCGTGATGATAAATGGAATCTGTTTTTGCTACCCGAATAATAATTTCCGCATCTTTTGAATAAATGGAAGTTGCAGGCTCAATTAAAAATGTTTTCGATTTTGCCAAGACTGCAGGTTTGCCTTTAGGGTCTTTAAAACTCATTTCGGCAAGTGTACTATCATCGCCACTACCAATAATTTGACCGCCTTTCAGAAAAAATCCTCCTTTATAATCCACATTAACCATAATATCCTTAACGGTTAATTTTTTATCGTAGGTTCTAAATTGGGGATAATCACTTTTTGAGGGTTCATTATTTGTGATCAACCTGTCTTGTAACTGACCAGGTAGCGCCTTTGTGAACATTCCTCCAAAATACAAACTGGCTGTGTCGGCACTATATTCACTTGTTTCGGTATTGATGCGGTAATTTGTAAGTTTAGCATAGGTAATTGTGGAATCTAAACCAGCACGACCCCATCCCACAATTCCACCGGTTCCTTTCCATTCTTTCTCAAGAGGAAAATATATTCCTTTTGTATCGTTGAGTACAAGCGTGTCACCCTTTGTATATGCATAAATACCTGTTGAAGGGAAATGCACTTCAGGTATATCGCCATTCAGTTTGAATTCATATTCAAAGGAGGTGTAACACCAAGTTTTGGTTGGAGTATCGTTTAAAGCATTTTTTTCGAAAAAGGAGGCTGAAAAATCGAGGAAATGGTTATAAGTGGAGT
>CAZXBG010000134.1:4401-6385 GCA_964638865.1 uncultured Chitinophagales bacterium
GCATTTTTTTCGAAAAAGGAGGCTGAAAAATCGAGGAAATGGTTATAAGTGGAGTAACTGCCTTTTTTGGAGTTGTCGAGGATGGTATTGCAAATTTCCATCCATTCAGAATAGCGCTCCATCAATTGACCCGATTTCGAAAATGCAACGGTGGCATTTAGCACTGCTACAAACTGAGGCATAGGTTTCATCTTCCTTTCCAGCATTTTATTGCTCAGATTTATAACAAGATCAAGTTGTTCGGGAAGAATATTGCCGGCTTCCACCATTTTTGCAAATCTGTCGTGACTATCCTTGCCAATCTCATTGTTGTTAGCTCGCATAAACTCGTCCAATTCCTTTAAAAACTGATCGTGATCAGAGGAAAAGGAGGTAAGCTGCGAAAACACCTGAGAAATGGTGAATACTGATATTAATAGAACAAAGATTTTTTTCATGCCGTTAAGTTAAAGTACAAGTGTTAAAGGAGGGTAGGGTGCTAACGAAAAAAAGGTGGAGAAATTACTTGCCTGACATTAATTAATTCGGGTTTTTTTCCACATTTACTTCACGCGTTTTGAAATACAGCACATATCCAGTCATTTTTAGTGCGTGTTGATATTAAATTAAAAAAATAGTTATTTGCTTCTTTGATAACATCGTTGATATCATTTTCTAATATTCCGCTTACAATTAACAAGCCACCTTTATTAAGTGACCTGAAAAACAGCGGAATATTTTCTATGATAATAGGTTTGTTAATATTCGCCAGAATGATATCAAATTGTTTGCCATCCATCAGATCAATTTCGCCCAATTCGGTTGTTATTTCATCATAAATTTCATTGAGTTTAATGTTGTCGAGGGTGTTTTGATATGCCCATTCATTATTATCAACTGCAAATACATATCGAGATTTTTTTTTGATGGCAAGTATTGCCAAAACACCGGTTCCACATCCTGCATCACAAACAACCTTGTTTTCGAAATTTAATTCGAGCATTTCCTCTACCAATAAATAAGTAGATTCATGATGTCCTGTACCAAAACTCATGCGGGGTTCAATTAATATCTCAAATTCCATTTCTTTATTTGCAGCATGAAACGGCGCTCTGATAATACATTTATCAGCTACAATTATGGGTTGAAAATTTTTCTCCCATTCCTCATTCCAGTTTTTATCTTCAAACTTTTTTTGCGACCAAGTGAAAATGAATTTTTGTTGCAGATCGGCCAAATAAATATCCATTTCTGAAATTACATTTTTCTTCTCCTCAATATAAGCACTTAACTGATTTGCATTTTGTTCAAAGGTGTCAAATCCTTTTTCCGATAATAGGGCCATTAGAATTTCTGCCGTTTGTTCATCAGCACTAATAAAATTATATTCGAGGTAATTCATTTTCTGTCTTTTGAATAAACACTGCGCCACATTTAATTTATAACAAAGTTTAAATTTATTAAATTGCAGTAATTATTTGAAAAAAATCATCCGCTGCAAGACTCGCACCGCCAACTAATCCACCATCTATATCGGCTTGTGAAAAAAGAGTTGTTGCATTGGATGGCTTTACACTTCCGCCATATAAAATTAAACAATTTTCTGCAGTGTGATCACCAAATTTTTCACGTAACTGACTGCGAATGAATTGGTGCATCTCCTGTGCTTGCTCGGGTGAAGCAGTGAGTCCTGTTCCAATTGCCCAAACCGGTTCGTAAGCAATAACCACCTGATTTATTTCTTCTTCAGTTAGGATGAATAATGATTCTTCCAATTGTTTTTTTATCGTGTCGAAGTGATTGCCATTATTGCGTTCCTCTAAACGTTCGCCACAACAAAACACGGGTTGTAATTGGTTTTGTAAGGCAGCCTTAATTTTTTTGTTGATCACTTCGTTCGACTCTTTATAGATATCTCTTCTTTCGCTATGACCAATTAAAACAAATTTACAGCCTATACTTTGCAACATCTTGCCGGAGATTTCACCAGTGAATGCTCCTTCCT
>CAZXBG010000134.1:6485-11224 GCA_964638865.1 uncultured Chitinophagales bacterium
TAATCAAAATTGAAATAATTCCATCTTAATTGTGCTGTAACTCAAAACCCGAAAATTAAATTTTATCTTTTTCGTTAACCTCAATTCCAAATTCTCAATTATTTTTTTGGCTGTTGCATTGTCCATTGTCAATTCTCCATTCTCCATTCCTTCCCTTTACTTATGTATAAATATCAACTGCCCTTTTCTATATTTTTCACTTAGTTCATAAATATGGGTTAAAATTTTTATTTCAGTATCGGTTAATTCCAAATTTCTTCGGTGCATTACTTCCTTTGCAACAGTGAGTGCGTCTTTTAATTTATAGGTGTTGAAACCGGTTGCTCCGCCCCAGCTATAAGAAGGGATAAAATTTCTCGGATATCCATCTCCAAAGATATTTGAATTTACGCCTACTACAGTTCCGGTATTAAACATGGTATTTATACCGCATTTAGAATGATCTCCCATAATTAATCCACAAAACTGAAGACCTGTTTCAAAAAATCGCTGCGTAACATAATCCCATAATTTTACTTCGGCATAATTATTTTTAAGATTAGAAATATTGGTGTCAGCACCCAGATTGCACCATTCTCCTAATACGCTATTACCCAAAAAACCATCATGTGCTTTATTGCTATAACCCATTATTATAGCGTTATTTACTTCTCCACCAATTTTACAATGAGGACCAATAGTAGTTGCACCATAAATTTTGGCACCCATTTTTATCGTGCTAAATTCGCCAATTGCAATAGGGCCGCGCAGCATAGATCCCTCCATAATTTCAGCATTTTTGCCAATGTATACAGGGCCTGTGTTGGTATTTATTATACATCCTTCCACTGTGGCTCCGTCTTCAATAAATAGGTTATTCCCAATAATTGTATTGGTAGAAGATGCTGGTTGAGATTTTTTATTTTTTGTTAAACGTTCAAAATCCGACCTGAGTACAATATCATTATTTTGAAATAAATGCCAGGATCTGCTGATTCGAATTGTATTTTCAGCATAGTTGACAATTGTAAATGATTTTGCGTGTTCAGATAAACTCATACCTGAAAAATATTTTTCTGCTGAACGAATTGCAATTATTTCATCGCCTTGCATTAAAACTTCGCCTGTGTGTAATTCCGAGATCGCATTATAAATTTTGGGATCAGGGATCATCCCCCCATAGATATAAAAATTATCCTCTGTATAAGTAGCAGGAAATTTTTCGGAGAGGTAGGTTTCTGTGAGATAAGAAATATTGGTTTGCAGTGCAGATGACCACTTCTCACGTATGGTATCAATTCCTATCCTCAACTCGGCAATGGGTCGTGTAAAGGTGAGCGGTAACAATTGCTGCCATCTTTTATCATCAAATAAAATGAAATTACTCATGCAGCAAAATTAAATGAAAAACCCCTTCCATGTATTAAACATGAAAGGGGCTGTATGCATTTTTATGATAATTATTTTTTTCCGTATCTCTTGTTGAATTTTTCAATACGGCCTGCAGTATCAAGCATTTTCTCTTTACCGGTAAAAAATGGATGACTTTGGTTAGATATCTCCAATTTTATAAGTGGATACTCATTACCGTCTTCCCATTTCATGGTTTCTCTGGTGTTTGCAGTTGATTTACCCAACCAGGCAGTATCAACGCTGAAGTCCTTAAATATTACCGTTCTGTAATTATCTGGATGAATTCCTTTTTTCATTGCTTTATAAATTAAAGGTGCAAAATTAACCATTTCTTATCGTTATAGGAAATAATTATTGAAAATTTCCTATTAATATTGTAGAGTCAAATACCCGAAAAGTATGAAATGGCGCAAATTTAACGGAAATCAGATCGTAAGACCAATTTTAGACGAGGTTAGAGAAACTCTGGAAAGAGAGTTGGCTGCCGGCTACAAACTCAAGGTTTGTATAGGTTCCGACTCGCAGGTTTACGGAAAAGTAATAGAATTCGGAACGGTAATTGTCTTCTTGCGGGAGGGCAGGGGTGGTTTTATGTACATAGCAAACGAGAGCAGCACACAGAAAATGACCCTAAAAGAAAGGTTGTTATATGAAGTGTCGCGGTCTATCGAAATCGCTTACGAGCTCTGTAATTTGCTCGATGAATATCATATTGATCTGGAAGTGCATGCAGATATCAATACAAATCCCGGTTTTCAATCCAACCTTGCATTGCATGAGGCCATGGGTTATATTTTGAGTATGGGATTCGTTTTCAAAGCAAAACCGGAGTCTTTTGCATCCTCCAGTTGTGCTAATAAGGTTGTGTAAAGAGATGTTCAAGAAATTGTGCCCGGGCCCCCAGCCGCATAGGGTAGCTGACAATTTCGATTAGGTGAAATTTTTTTGTTCGGAGTTGTACTCCCCACTCCCCACTCCCCAAATAGTCAAGCGTCATTGGTCAGGAGTAAAACATCAGGCTGTCGAGGACCCACTCATTACTCATTACTCATTTCTCATTTTATGAATGTTGCTGAAATCTCATCCCAATACCCCTATCCCAATACCACCACAGCAATCACTTATTATACGAAGAAAGAATAACCTCCAGATATTCCAGAATTTCTTCCTTACCCTGCCTGTTTTCAGCCGAGGAAACGAATATCGGAGGCAGGGTTTCCCAACTTTCGGCTAATTCTTTTTTATAAAGTTCGATATTCTCGGCTATTGGCTTTTTGCGCCTGTCGGCCTTGGTAAATATTATAGCAAAAGGAATTTGATCTTCTCCAAGTTTACCGGTAAACTCCAGATCAATTTTTTGGGGAGGAACTGCTGCATCAATGAGCTGAAACACACATAATAACTGGTCGCGCATGATCAGGTATCCATTGATCATCTTCTCCCATTCGCCTCGTTTTTCTCTGGATACCTTGGCAAAACCATAACCTGGAAGGTCAACAAGGTTCCAGGTTTTATTGATGAGAAAATAATTCAGGGTTTGTGTTTTTCCGGGTGTTGAGGAGGTTTTTGCAAGGTGACTATGGTCGGTGAGCATGTTAATGAGCGACGACTTTCCCACGTTTGACCTTCCGATAAAGGCAAACTCGGGTATATCCGGAGCAGGACATTTTTTTACATCCACAAAACTTCCCGTGTAAATTGCTGTTTTAATTATCACGCTGCAAAAATAGGTTTAAAGCAGGCAGGAAAGCAGTGTAGTTAGTAAATAGCAATCAGAAACAGGATTATTCACCGTAAATTTGCAACACAATGTCAGAAAGTGTAACCCCGTATAAAACGGAGGAAGGAAAGAAGGAACAGGTTAAAAGTATGTTCAATAATATAGCCGGACGCTACGATTTTTTGAACAGGGTATTATCGCTTGGGATTGATATTTATTGGCGCAATAAGGCTATAAAAGCACTTAAAAAATATCATCCTGAACATATTTTGGATGTTGCCTGCGGAACCGGCGATTTTACTATCGCAGCATTAAAAGCAGATCCCAAAAAGGTAACCGGAGTTGACATTTCTGAAAAAATGTTGGAGGCAGGAAGAAAAAAGATCATTCAAAAAAAATTAAGTGATAGGATTACACTTTTATCAGGAGATTCTGAAAATTTGATCTTTGAGGAAAATACCTTTGATGCCTGCACCGTTGCATATGGCGTTCGGAATTTTGAAGACCTGCAAAAGGGGATCAATGAAATATATCGTGTTTCAAAACCTCAGGCGCCAATTATTATTTTGGAATTTTCGAAACCAAGGGTGTTTCCTGTAAAACAATTGTATAATTTTTATTTTGGTACAATACTTCCGGTGATAGGCCGTTTAGTTTCCGGCGATGCAAGAGCATACACATATTTGTTTGAGTCAGTTTCCCATTTTCCGGAAGGAAATGCATTTATGCACTATTTAAAGAATGCGGGATTTAAAAATTGTACTTGTAAAAGATTAACATTCGGAATATGTTCGCTCTATATAGCAGAAAAATAATTTTAATATTCATTTTATTTCTACCCTTTTTTGTAAAGGCACAATTTAATGTGACGGAATATGAGAACAGATTCTCTATTAAACCTTATCATTTCGGAATTTCGTTAGCCTACAATAGTTCCGATTTTAAAATTACATTCAGTGATCAGTTCATAAATCACGATTCTATATTAATTGTAGAATCAACAACCGGTCCCGGCTTTAATCTTGGCATAATTGCGAATTTGCGAATTGGAAAATATTTTGATCTGCGTTTTATTCCGGGTTTATCCTTTGCGGAAAAGAATTTTAATTATACATATAAAGATGAATCAACATCTTTCCAAACTATTGAATCTATTTACCTCACTTTTCCTTTTGATGTTAAATTTAAAAGTGCTGCTTATAAAGATATGAAAGTATATGTTATTGGTGGCGCACAATATTTATACGACCTCGGTTCCAATGCAGATGCGAGAAATGCGGAAGAATTGGTGAAAATAAAAGCAAGTGATCTTGCTATCGATTATGGTTTAGGAATGGAATTTTATTTTCCTTATTTCATATTTAGTCCCGAAATTAAAATATCAAACGGAATTTTTAATTTGCATAAATTAGATCCGAATCTTCAACAAAGTAATGTTATGGATAAAGTGTTTTCGAGAACATTGTTGTTTTCGATACATATTGAGGGGTGAGGGGAGAAGCGTGAGTCCGGTTCCTGCACGGAGGAAGAATAATGTTCGCCAAATTGTCAACAGTCATTGGCCAGGAGTGGTGAGTAATGAGTGATGAGTAATGAGTGATGAGTAATGAGTGATGAGTGATGAGTA
>CAZXBG010000135.1:0-11105 GCA_964638865.1 uncultured Chitinophagales bacterium
TATGGTTATAATATTGAGCATTAATTGTTAATTAAAATTTTCAATATATGACTCGCTAGTATGATTGAAGAAAGAATGTGCAAATCTGCAATTCATGAAAAATACTTTAAATTTTCACTGTCGAGTAAAATGACATGATTAATCCAAAAAGGAAAAAAAAGATAAACAAGAGCTATCGGATTTGAAAAAACACCTACCAAGCTTTACAAATTTATTTATTCAAATTCAAAAGCATCATTTTCAAATTCAACGTTCAGTGCAGATGCATTTTTATATCCCATTTTATTCAGCTTTATTGCCAGCATATATTTAATTGCTCGTTTGCCCATAGTAGTCTAAAAATACAATTCTCTCTAACAAACATCTACTTTAAAAAGATAAAACTCCCAAAAAATGAGTTTTAGAGAAATCAGTAGTGCAGTATTTTTTACCGCCTGAATTAGGTCGGAATATCTCGTTATCAGCCTCCCATTTTTGTAACATTGTTCTTACTCATTGATAATTTCAAGTTTGCCGGTTTTAATTGCAGCATAGTTTAATTTTTCCAAACTGCTGCTTAGCATTAGTTTTATCGCTTTTTTCCCTGCAGTTGTTTTAAAATATCCTTCTCGTTTTATTGCGTCTTCTTTAAATAAATAGTATTCACAAAAAACTAATTTTACTGGTAATCGTTTTGATGTATTATTACTTTGCCCATTTCGATGCTGTTGCAATCTTCTTTGCAAATCAGAAGTATAACCGGTGTAAAGTAGATTATCCTTTTCACAGAAAAGGATGTACACACAATAAGGGAGTGGAGCATACATTTTAAGGAATTTTTGTAAATGTATATTTTTTTGAGGAGTTAAGGGTTGATGGGTGTTGATTAAATTAGGATTGATAATTTTTGGGTGGAGATAAAAATTGGAGTTTTAGCTAAACCGATGGACTATTTAGCTTCGTATTTGCCCCGAAGTAGAGCTCGTGCCTCGCTCACTTCGGGGCACCCTAAAGTGAAAAAGCCCGGTGCGCAGCACCAAGCTTTTTCTACTTTAGGGTGGTGTGGGGCGGGATCGAACCGCCGACACAAGGATTTTCAGTCCTTTGCTCTACCAACTGAGCTACCGCACCTTTATTCTGCTCTTTCAACTTCTACACATCCCTGCCCAAATTAGCTGGTCGGAAAAGGATTTTCACCCGATAGCTATCGGGGTTGCTCTACCAACTGAGCTACCGCACCTTTTATTAAGGGACTGCAAAGATATATTTATCCCCCTTATTTTCCAATAATATAGTTATTTACCATGAACTTTTCGGGGGAAATTACATCGTAATAGGCATTGTAAGCTGTATGCCGCACAAGCAATTCATCAAAATTAACGGGAGAATCATCGCTGCAACTGATGCGGATTTTTTTTACTGAAGGCAAAATTTCATAGTTTTCAGCAGCGCGAACCCATCCATTCATGATGTCGGTAGAAAGCGTTGGAGCTACCGAAGCAGCCTGGAGAATTTTATCTTTTTCATCTAAAAAATAGACATCAATATAAGGATATGCCATACTTGTGATGCCCGATTTTGCCCAAAAAGAAATCTCTATCCATATCGGTTCATTCGTTTCCACCGGAATTTCTGCCATAACTTTCTTTTCGTGGTCCGATTCGAAAGAGCCTGTTCCTAAAAATGAATTTTGATTGACCGGTTGATCAAAAGCATTTCGGTAAAAAAGCGAAATAGGTTTTTCTGAAAAATATTCTCCTCCGGAATATGGATATTTCTCTAATGAATCTTTTAATCCCGCATATTCGGCAATGGCTATTTTATCTCCTTTATCTTTTACTATTGCTGTATTTAAAAAATAAAAAGTAAACCCATCTCTTTGCGCAAATTTTGTTGCGTGTTCCGTTAAATATTTTTCGCCTGCTGTTAATGGTTTATCCATCACGGCAAGCAAGAGATGTTGCGCAGCAAATACTCCTTCCCCACTTGTATTATTAATAAGCGGATTGGCTACTATCTGCGCATTATTTAAAGTTTGTGAAAAGGAGGTGCGGCTCATCATATAATTTACCAAAGGCAATTTCGTTTCGTACGAAAGTTCCATTGCATATTGAAATCCACCGCCGGTTCTATCGATATACAATTTTTCAGAACCCTGAAAAAAAGAAGGTAAAAATAATATGGCATCAAAATTTTCCCGTTTTTGGTCTGTACCGGAAAAAATATCGCCGAATGTATTTGCTGTCGGAGAAAATGGATTAACGGCATTGTGCTTTTGCATTCTTTTAGCCGTGGTTACAAAATATCCATACGTATCCGTAATTTGTAATATCAACGGCACGGCAATAAATATATACGCAACAACAATATTTCTTTTTTGTATTTTTTTAAACAAAATATAAATAATCACCGATAAAGAAATAGTATAAACAAAATAAAATCCCCAGGCAAATCGGCCTGGCGATCGGAATTGTTTTAACGGAGTTATGATATCCAATAAATATTCCATGTTCCAACTAAAAGGAAAGGTCATGCTGAATAACAACAATAAAACGGAAGAGGCAAGCCAGGTTCCAAGCCCGCCGGGTAAATTAATAAAGGATTTAAAAAATGATCGTTTATAGATCAATCGTTTTATAAAAATAAAAGGCAACACTATTAAAAAAAGCAAACCGGTTATTCCAACATACGCATAACCTTCCAGATTGGAAGGCAACAAATGTAATATACGTGTCATTTGATTTTTCAAAGTTCCTTCCATTGGTAGAAAAACGGATTGAAAGGATGCTTTATACAGAAAAAAACCAAAAGGACTTTCCGGGCGATCTGAAATGGTATCTGTAAATCGCATGAAAAGTGAAATAAACAAAATTGGAATTATTCCCGCACCGGCATGCAGAAGTAGATGTTTGTAATTTCTTCCCTTTTTAAATAAAAGAATGAAGACATGAAATAAAATAAACATGGCTCCAATTAACACATAATAGATATGTATAAAACCAAATAATATGATAACGGCAATTAAAAAAACCCATCGCCAAAGTTGATACTGATGTTTTTCCAACAACAATATCAAATACCAAACAAGTGGAATAAATACAGCATATCCAAGTGCAAAATGTCCCCAAAACCTATCCAACTGCGGATTCATAAGCCCAATCAAAATAGCAGCTACTACTGCAAAATAGGGCGGCAAGACGTAAAAACGCATGATCTTGTAAATGAAAAACACACAAAAGAAAAGAGAAACAAACAATAAAATATTCATTATCCCAACGGTATATCCGGAGATAGAAAATACATTATCATCTATAAAATTCATCGCCCATGATAACAATGGCTGATTATCCGTAAATACTACATTTTCCCCATAGGGATAATGCATGCCTGTAAAATGTAAACCTTTATCATTATCTACAAACCATGCAGGCGTGTAATAGTTTTTAACTGCATCTCCTCCCGTACTCAGTAAATAAGTATTGGGATGAAAGACCACCTTACTCCAAACGGTACATATAATTGCGATCGTTAATACAGAAAGAATTACAACCGGGTTAAGCAGGCGCTTTTTCATTTGTTAAAATTAAAAGCTTTTGAAAAATATTTTCAGAAAGTTAAATCCTTCACGCAACAAAATTCCTGTTCGCATGCTGCTGAATTGAATATTTTCCTTTAATTCTATTTCAACAGGTATTACGGATACGACCTTTTGTCGTGAAACAAGAAAAATAAACTCCAGATCAAAAAGATAACGGTCAATAATAGTTTTTAAAAAGATGTTTTTTCCTTTATTATTAAATCCCTTTAAACCGCATTGCGTATCAGAAATCTTTAAACGCAAAATATTTCTACTCCCCGCCCGAAGAATTTTCGAAATAAATTTACGTCCGGGCGGCACATGGATATAATAATTTTTATCTTTTACACCAACAGCAATATCTGTTTTCCCATTTTTTAATTCCTCCCAAATTTTTATAAAACTATTGGTAGTATAAGGAAAATCAATATCCGTATAAATACATATATCTGCATTAGAAGTTTTTATTCCTTCTCTCAAAGCATAACCCTTTCCCCTATTTACTTCGTAGCTGATATTTACAAATTGCGGAATGTTATCTTTTAATTTCTGAATTTCTGTAAAATCAATAGTGGAAGATCCATCATTAACTACAATTAGATTTATGGTAACCTCTTGTATGCGTTGCTGAATTTCGTTAAATACCTGAATAATATTTTCCGCCCAATGTTGAGCTGGATTATAACATGGTAAAATAATATCGAGGGAAGTTGCTGTCAATTATTATTTGAATAAACCGTAACGAACAATACAATATATGGCGCGCACACCATCTTTCCAGTTTATTTTTTTTCCTTCGGCATAAGTTCTGCCGTAATAAGAAATGCCAACTTCATAAATACGAATGCCTTTAATTTTGGCTAATTTTTGCGTGAGCTCAGGTTCAAATCCAAAACGGTTTTCTTTTAATTTTATCGATTTAATAATATCTGTTCGAACAAGTTTATAACATGTTTCCATATCTGTTAAATTCAAATTGCTGAACATATTGGAAACAGACGTTAAAAATCCATTACCTATGGAATGCCAATAAAATAATATGCGATGTGCATTGCCGCCGCTAAACCTTGAGCCATACACAACATCAGCACCTCTTTCCAACACGGGTTTTAATAATATAGAAAATTCGTTGGGATCGTATTCAAGATCTGCATCTTGCACTATGGTGAATTCACCACCTGCATTTTTTATTCCGGTATGCAAGGCAGCACCCTTTCCTTTATTTACCTCGTGATGAAAAGCACGGATGTTCAATTGTGGATGTCCATCAATAAACTCCTGTAATTTAATTGCTGTTTGATCCTTTGAACAATCGTTCACCACAATTATTTCCATTTCAATATTATTAGGCAGTACTACTTTTGAAAGTGTGGCCAATATAGTTTGAATGGTGTTTTCCTCGTTATATGCAGGAACAAGTACACTTAATTTTTTTACTTCCATGTGTTCAATGAGTAAAAATAAAGCATTCTTTCCGTTATTGGAAAATTGGAGTGATCAGCTAAAAGAAATTAAGAGATCGGTTTTATTTTACCGTTGCTTCCAATGGCAGTTTAATTTCAAATACTTCGCCATTTTTTACGGTAAGTAAATTGGAACGCAACCAGGGATTATAATATTTGACCATTTTATAGGTAGTATTATGTTTCTGGGCAAATTCTGCGAGATTCAATATCGTGGTTCCCACTTTCACAGTCTTGTATTCCCATGGATTATACAGGTCTTCTTTACTTAAAAAGAAACCATAATCCTGACTATTTTCATAAATTAATTTAAAGGCAAGTGCTCTGAAAATATAACGGGAAGTTTCATCCTTTAAATACAGATCGTAGTAACTATCTGCATTCTGGTAATCAACTACGCCTTCAATACCACCCATACCAGCGTTGTATGATGCTGCTGCCAGCGTCCAGTTGCCAAATTTTGCATAGGCATCCTTTAAGTATTTTGTAGCAGCAAGGGTCGATTTTTCCATGTCGTAACGCTCGTCAACTTCTGCGGTAACTGTCAATCCGTAGTTCATTGCAGTTCCTTTCAAAAATTGCCAGTAACCATGTGCTTCGGCAGGAGAAACTACATTGCGCAATCCACTTTCTGCCATTGCGAGATACTTAAAATCGTCGGGGATATTATTTTCCTTTAAAACTTTTTCAATAATGGGAAACCAGCGATGAGCGAGTTTGAGATTTTGAATGGTGTTTGAATGCCAGTATCCGTTTACGGTTAATTCCCTGTCCATTCTTTCCTGCACCTCAAAATCGTTTAATGGAACCGCTTCTCCGGCAAAGGAGATAGCATCAGGCACTTTAGCTGCAAAATATTTAATGGTATTCACATCATCCGCCAGCGACCGCAAAGTATCTGAAGATTCTACCACGATGTTTTTATCATTTTTGATGTCGGAATTTCCGGAAACGGCATAACCAATAAAGATTGCTATTCCTGAAAATGCACCTATCAATATATAATGTATTTTTTTCACTGATTTATTTTCTTTTGAATACGGGAACGGTTGAACAAGGTTCTCCGTACATGATACTTTTAGCCACCGGTCTTAAAATATTAGTAATCTCCAGATAAGCATCCACCGGCACCGGTTTATCACTACATCCTTTTATAACGACACGTTGATCGATAAATTGCGTAAGATCAATTTTAGAAAGTGCATCGCTGTAAATCCTTTTAATCGCTTCTTCAGCATTTCCCATTATAACACTTGTAGCAAAGGGCTGTGCATTTGCCGAAACAAGCATATAAGCCCAGTTAGGAATGATTGCATCTGCAGAACAAAAAACAGCTAAAAATTTTCCGGAATACTGTGACCAATCTATTAAAGCAAGAGCCTCGCGAAAATCTTTTTCCCTGAGTATCAGCCCTTTAAAGAGATATTCCTTCAAATCAAATGTTACAATTTTATCCGTTTCCGGAAAGAATGTTTCGAGATCGAATGATACAATTCCACTTTGAGCTACCTTATTAATGAGTTCCACCTGCTATAGTTTATTACTGCACAACGGATATCATACCATAAAAGTTTGATTAATCGCCAAATTGATAACGATTGTCTTCCACTTCCGACTTGTCTTTTAATTCAAAAAGCAGCCCCTGGTTCTGTTGAACCATTGCTTGCTGTTGTTGTTGTGGCTGATATTTATTTTGGAATGAATACATCAATTGATTTTTATTCATTGCGTAGTCGGTTGTTTCCGGTGCTGGAGTTATGCTAATCAATTGAGCCAGAAAAACACCGCGATTTCCGACAACAGGTTTAGTCATTTTACCGGCCTCAAGACCGAAAACCGATCCTATCACCTTAGGTTCACGACCAATCATTTGGGCGGAAGGAGATGCCAAACTTGCATTTGAAACAGAATCAACACCCATACCCAATTTAGCTGCAATTGCCTCCATGGAAGCACCTGATTTAATAGCATCATTGAATTTCTGCGCAAGCATCTCGCCTTTTTTCTCCATAATAACTTCGCGCTCCACAATTTCCTTTATATTCTCTAATTCTGCAATTCCATTCACTTTAACATCCTTAACATAGGCAACAACCACACGATCTGCCATGTTAAAATATTTGAATTCATCTTTTTTAGCATCAAAAGCCCAAATAATAATCTCTCTGGTATCAGTAAGACCCGGTATTTCGTATTGATTTTTTGTTAACGGTTGTGTAACACGTTTAAATAATTTCATATCCGTAACACCCTGTTCAAAGGTTTCAGGGGTTTGATATTTATCATAAAAAGAATTGGCAACTTTTTCCAGTGAATCGATTGTTGCTGTTCCGGGACCTACGGATTTGCTTAAAACTGCAATGGTTACAAAATCTCTGCGATTTTTAACTTCTGTTATCTCCACAATATGGTATCCATAAGAAGCTTTCACCAATCCTACTTTACCAACCTGTCCGGTTTTAAATAAATAATCTTTGAATTCAGGAACGTATCCAACTGCAGGAGTAACCCATCCTAGATCACCACCTTGTGGTTTTGATTCCGTGTCGTCGGAGAAGGTTGTTGCAAGTTGTGCAAAATCAGCACCCGCTGCCAATAATCCCTGAATACTATCAACAAGATTTTTAGCAGTAACAGAGTCGCGGTTTTCATTTATAGCAATAACAATATGCTGTGCTTTAACCGAATCGAGCATACTCTGACGATTCTTCAATTTTGCAACTTTATAAGATCCAGTGCTGAAATAAGGGCCTACAAGGGAACCAATATTTTTTGAATAAAAGGAATCCACTACATTCGAATCAATATCCATTTGGTAAAGATCGGTGCGGCTGTAATTTGCAAAACCATATCTGTCCTGATCTTCTGAACGCGTAGCAATAAAAATAGAATCATTTTTTGCCGCCTTCATTTTTTCAACACTAGCCATCAAATTTGCAAGAGTAGTTGCACTGTCTGTTCCCGTAGGCGTAAATTCCCAGCTTACATATTCTACAACTCTGCCTTCGGTTTGTTTGTATTTATTCTTGTGTTCATTATAGTAATTTTTCAATTCCGCATCTGTAACAGTAATGGTGGAATCGGCAATCTGATCATAGGGAAGTGCAATTACATTAAAGTTAGCTCTGGTATTTCCCTGGGTATAATTTCTTTTTGACATCCATTCAGGAACATAGGTAGCCTGCGTAAAGAGCGACATATATTTGGATTGCATATAATCGCGTTTTGCCACCTTTTCTCTGGAAATGAACTGATAATACTCCTGGCGCATTTGGGGATTGTTTTGTTGTGCTTCCTGATCAGAAATTTGAGTTACCCAAGTAGGAAGTACACTTGCATCGTATTGGCCTGTTTGAGAAAGCCCGATATAATAATTTTTGATAACAGGATGCGGATCAGGCCCGTAGATCAGGTTGCTGAATTCATCTTCGGTTACTGTAATGCCAAGCTTTTCGAGCTCTATATCAATGATCTTCTCGTTTACAAATTCTGTCCACGCCTTTTCAGATATCCCAAATTGTGTTTTTGGATCTAATTGGTATTGCCCCTGCTCATAGGCAAGCACCTGATTTTTAAAGGTAAGGTATTCCAATACCGACTGACCACGGCGTTCCGCAAACTCTTCCTGTGTAATTGCCTGACCGGAAATATTTGCATAATCCGGTATTTTGTTTTTGTTGAACATTCCGGTATTGGAATTGGTAGCATCCTGTAATAAAAAACCTACTAGTGCTATAGTTATAAAGCCAATAACCACCCATGAATACTTGCGAATCTTTGAAATGAGCATAACGATCTTATCCCTTTTAATTTATATTGGGGATGCAAAGGTAGTGGAAGCAATGTGGAAAACAAAACGTTTGACGAGTTCTGTGTTCGGGGTTGACAATCTGCCAACTGCCACTGCGACTGGTTCTGTGTTCTGGGTTGACAATTGTTGTAAATTGTAGAGACGAAATGCATTGCGTCTCTACAATTTACAACAATTGTCGTTACCGCGACTGGGACTGCCACTGCCCACTGCGACTGTGAATGCAACTTTTAAAAAAGGTTAAAGAGTATACTACGGGGGAATTTTCTCCAATGTTACGAACTGCCCACTGTTTTCTGCCACTGCCCACTGCGATAGCCACTGCGCACTGCGACTAATTACTGCGACTGCCTTTTCTTTATTTCCTCTTCTTTCCTTTTATAGTACTCCTCTTGATACTTCCGGTTTTTCTTTTTGAACCAATACATGAACACAGCAACACAGGTTGTAAAAACGGTTATATAAATATAATTTCCATAAGCCTGGCCGTTTGAGGATCGAATGATGACCATAGTTAACGAAATGACTGCAGCTATCAGCCACATCACTTCAAATATTTTCATTAATTTCAGATAGTTCTTCATACTCTAAGTTTCGATAATGGAAAGTAAAAAATATTTCATTCTATTCCGCCGGTTGCAATTCATCCATTTCTGTGCGAATTGTTCCCTGTGGTTTTTTTATTTTATAAGTTGTGAGTTGTTCATCGGCTTCCATTCCCTCTCCATAAATTACCTGATCCGGTGTTGTAATCTTCACAAATTTATCGGAATAGATAATATGATTTTTTTCATCCCAAATTAATTCTTCTGTACTTAGATGTTCATTATTTTCATTTACAACCTGTACATCGTTGCGCATAATGGTTTTCATTTCATTTTCGTACCGAATGCCATAATTTGCAGTAAGATGACTTGTAACCCGAAGACTATCATTATAAAAATCAACTTTTAATCCATCATTAAATTCTGTGTATGGATTATCGGTCAAAAATCGTGTTACAGTTGCTGCTGTTATGCGTACTTTTACATTTCCATATTCACTGTAAAATAATTCAATATTCTTTCCGCGTTCCACACCCGGTTCAGCAAGTTTTGTAGCATTGTTCACCTCCTCAATATCATTTACACAGGAAACTAAAAACATCATCCCACAAATAATTGCCGTTGTAAATAAATTACAGCTAATTTTTTTTTGTAGGTGGAGATAATATTTTTTCAATTTTTTTGATTCCGGCTTTTAGAAGAACCTGATATTATAAAAGTAATAAAAAAATTAATATCACAGCCCGAATAAAAAATTATATTACATGCTGTGATCAAATTAATAATAATTATAGGAAGATATAATCAATTCAATTTGAATTTCCTGAACCACCCTGAATCCACAAGAGTAAATCCAACTCCGAAATTATAATAGGTTTCCGATATATTCGTATTACTTCCTCTTTGCCCGGCATTAACAAACACATTCAATCTGGAACTTCTGAACGAAGGCAGTACATTATCCCCAAAACCCAATGGAATTGAAGTTCCTGCGGTTATTCCAATATCATTTAATTGCACTCCATCCACTATAAGATTACTCATTCCTGAGTAGCCGCCAAGGCGCAAGGCCCACGCGGCATTTCTTTCTTTCTTTATTTTAGGAATGAATTCCATCGAAAGCGAAGCTCTCCAACTATCTCCTAAATTACCCGCATCCTGAAATCCTGCATATTGACTCCACATTGTTCTGGAATATTGCGCACCAAGTGTAAATTGATTTTTAGTTTCTGTTTCGGTACTGAAAAAACTAAAGGAAATTCCGCCCTGAAATGATGCAGGAATGATTATATTTCCGGAAGTATCCGGTTGGGAGTAAATTGTATCTGTTATAAATTCAAAATTACCATTTTTCTGCACATTTGTCCATATTACAGATTGCTCTCCTTTAACAGTTATTTCCGGACTCATTGCCGCTCCAAATCGCCAGGTTAAAATATCTCTTTTTGTTCCGGTCTTTCTGATGAATTGTTTTTGATATCCTACACCATAATTGTACATGCCCCCATTAATTCTGCTTGTTTGGGTGAGTTTTGTTGTTTGCGAATTAAACAATTCCGGAAACGAAGCGTAAGTAATACTCGATAAGGAACCAAAAAGCTGCGCTGCATTTCCTCCAACACTAAAAATACTTGCAGAGGTAACAGTGTCCATATTGCCTTTAATTGATTTAACAGTATCTTTTGTTTTTGTTTGATATTTGTAACCAACACCACCATAAACCTGATATA
>CAZXBG010000136.1:0-10903 GCA_964638865.1 uncultured Chitinophagales bacterium
ATTATTTTTTTCATCATTTCGTTAATTTTGTTCTGCAAATTTAAACAAAACCTTTACACACTTGTTCATCAGTCATATTGTTAAATTTCTATGCACTTTACTATATTAAAAAGTAAACTATCAGCAGCCCTATTCATTTCTGGCCTCTATTTTATTCTATGGAGTCTAATCGTGCTGATTTTTCCCTCTTTTCTTTCCAGTTTGGTAATCACCGATGTTAACACGCCATTGATCTTTTGGGACCTCATGGGTCTTATAACGCTGGTTTTGGGTTTAGGCCTAATTCTCGCTGCCTTCGACCCATTTCGACATTGGCCTATAATTTTGTTGGTCAGCCTTTTTCACCTCGCAATGATAGGTGGGTTTATTTATGGATATAATCTGGGGTTCTTTAATACCAATTTTATAAAATTCGTGTTTTTTAATCATATCATTTGGCTCATACCCAATGTAACAGCACTTTATCTTGCCTACAAAAGAAATTATGTAACAGATGAACTCCTTATCGACTCCTTTAGCCAGGATAAATATCCTCTGGAACTTTTCGAAACAACAAATGGAGAAAATATTGCAGAGCTCAGCAATGAATCTCCCATTATGTTGGTTTTTCTTCGCCATTTTGGTTGCCCATTTTGTAAAGATTCACTGATGAGTTTGAATAAATACAAACAACAATTATCTGAAAAGGGAATTAAAATCGTGGTGGTATATATGGTAGATGAGGCTATAGCGAAACCCTACCTCGCACAATATGATCTTGATGAGGAATTGCAGGTAAGTGATCCCGAGGAAATATTTTATAAAAGTTTTAAACTTAAAAGAGGAAGTTTTACTCAATTATTCGGACTAAAGGTTTGGATTCGATGGGTCGAATTAGGGGTATCTAAAAAATTATTTAATACTAAGCCTGAAGGAAATGTATCGCAAATGCCCGGCATATTTTTACTTAAAGATGGAAAAATTGTGGAACAATATCACTATAAATCCATTGCAGATATACCGGATTACGGTTTGTTTCTGAATTAAAATACCTAAAAATTCCTATCCTCAAAATTATGTTTTGGGCGCGCCCTTGCAGGTCGGGCTTTACGCTACAACTCCTCGCCTCTCCCGATGAAAATCGGGATAGGCTGTGGGGTTTTCGCTGCAATCCCTCGCGCATCTAAAACCTGAAATTTGTCGTATACCAATCCTGCTATCACCTAACAAATGTTATTTTTGTGGTTTACCGAAAATATTGGCAACACAAAAAAAATATGACTACAGGTTTTTATTCAGACGATATATTCTGATTATTGTTGATGTATTACTCGTGGTTACAGCGCTGTTAGTTTATTTGCGTTTTTTTCATCCCACTGCACTTCAATCATACCACACCTTTCAGGATAATTTATTGTGGATGGCAGTTATCATCATATTGTGGTTCATCTATTCCTACATATTTAATTTATATAAACTTTCCAATGTAGATCGCATTACTGCAACTATAAGAAATACCGTTTTTACCGCAGTATTAACAGGGGCAACTTATTTATTTATACCCTTTTTAAGTCCTACCCTACCAATTAGTAGAACACCGGCATTTGTGTTTATTGCCGTTATGGTAATTTTAGTGCTTATTTGGCGTTTGTGTTACGCGGCATTTATTATTCATCCCATACTTAATAAAAAAGCTATTGTGATAGGTGCGGGATATACCGGAAGAGAGATCGTAAGAACTTTATTACACGATGCATCCATTTACCATAAAACAGCCTATAAAATTTATGGGTACATTGATGATGATATTACTAAACATGGAAAAGTATACGACGACCTGAAAGTATTGGGCGATGGAAAAATGTTATTAAAATTTGCGAAAAGATTGGATTTGGATGAAATAATAATGGCAATTCCCGACAAAGAAACCCTTTCTGCAAATCTCTTTTCAAATTTAATTGATTGCGAAAATTCAGGTATACAGGTAATTCCTGCAACTCAGATATATGAGGAACAAACCGGAAGGGTAATGATAAAAATTAAGGAAAATGAATTTCATCTCACAAATCCGTATAGTATAATTCGTAAAGATAATTTCTACACATTTACAAACAGGATCGTTAATATTAGCTGCGCTTTAATTGCAGGATTGTTTTTTATTCTTGTTTTACCCTTTGTATGGATTGGGAATTTAATTTTCAGTAAAGGTCCTTTATTTTTTTTACAGGAAAGAATAGGGGAAAACAACAAAAAATTTAATATCATTAAATTCAGAACCATGATTGTGGATGCGGAAAAGGATACCGGGCCTCAATTTGCACAAAAGAATGATAACAGAATAACCAGGGTTGGTAATGTGTTGCGCAAAACTCGTTTTGATGAATTACCCCAATTTTGGAATGTGTTGCGCGGAGATATTAATTTAATTGGTCCGCGACCTGAAAGGGAATATTTTGTGGAGGAACTCAGCAAAAAAATTCCATTTTTCAAATTGCGCAATTCTGTAAAACCCGGCCTCACAGGATGGGCCCAGGTAAAACATCACTACGCCTCCGACTTTGATGATACCCTCGTAAAATTGCAATATGATCTTTATTATATTAAACACCGCTCACTCCTCTTAGATCTTTTAATCATATTTAAAACTATAGCGGTAATGATAAAATTTAAAGGAACTTAATACCCGGAGCTTGGAAACAATTAAAAGAAATATTCCGGAAAAAATACTTTTAGTATTGATATGTATTATTGCTGTCTTAATCCCTGTCCATAAAACACTCGCATCACCAGTTATATTACTTTCCATTTTAGTTATCCTTTTTTCCGGAGATTATAAAAATAAATGGAATACACTTATTAGCAATAAACGCAATTTTGTTTTTATTGGAATATATATCATTTTTTTATATGCATATCTTATCTCCGAAAATAAACAGGAAGCATTTATCGACCTTAAAGTAAAACTTTATTTATTATTGATCCCTGTTTTTTGGACTGCCGCAATAACCTTTACAAAAAAGGAAATCCAAAGAGTGTTATATTGGTTTGTACTTTCCTGTATATTATTTGCCGCTTTTGCAATTGCCGTTGCAGTGTATAATTTTATTATTACAGGGGAAAATAAATTTTATTATTTGGATCTTGTATCCTTTACTTATATGCATCCGGCTTACATCGGAATGTTTGAAGCCTTTGCATTTATCATCATTTCAATAGACCTTATTAAAAGCTGGAACCAATTTACCGTTAAACGCAAATGGACTTATTTGTTGGTGTTACTTTTTCTGACACTTTTTATTTTCCTTCTTACGGCTAAAATGGCCATAGCCTCCCTTTTTATATTTGGGAATATTGCATTTTTTATCCTCGCAAAAAATAATTTGGGAAAAAAATATGCATTTCTCATAATCTTAAGCTGCAATATTGTTGCCCTCACAGCACTCCTGAGTTTACCTTATACCAGAGAACGATTTAAACTTTTATTCACCTATAATGAGGTTGCTTATGCCAATTCCGTCAACTCGCGATCAGAAATTTGGAAGGCATCCCTTGAGGTTGCCAAACAGCACCTTTTATTCGGAACAGGATCGGGAGATGCTGAAAAGGCACTCACCGAAGCGTATGCGCGCAACGGGTTCGAAAAGGGAGTAACGGAGTCATATAATACCCATAATCAATACCTCCAGATGTTAGTGGAGACCGGAATTATCGGTTTATTGCTGTTCACAGCCTTTTTTGGGTTCTGCATCCGGGTTGCTATTTTGGACAAAAACTATCTGTATCTTTCCTTTCTTCTGCTTTTCATGGTGAATATTTCCACCGAATCCATGCTAAAGACCCAAAGTGGTGTCGTTTTTTTTGTTTTCTTCAACTCCTTGCTGGGCTTATATTTTAAGGCGAAATCTGAAGAATAAACCACATTTTTTACTTTTTTTTTCACCCTTCTGTAACTTTTCTCCGGGCTGATTCGCTATATGTTCAAATTTAGAAAACTAAAATCTTAAACAAAATAAAACAACAAATTATGAAATCATTATTCACACTTGCAGCAATCCTATTTAGCGTTACACTTTTTGCCGGAAACGAAAAAACAAATGTTACCGACAAAGATAAAACCAGGGTAATTGAAAACATTTCTCAACTTATGGGTGGACAAGAAGTTATTTCCGCACTCGGCATCAATGGCCAGGCTGACGTTACTATTAAAGTAGATGAGCAAGGAGTTATGCACGTAGAGGAAGTTCAGGCAAATGATTATTTATTGGAATATCACCTTCGTAAAAGTATTGATGGCGTAAAAATGATAGTTAGTGATTCTTTAGTAGGCAAAACAGTTTCTTTTTTTGTAAACGTTGTGCAGTCGAAATAGTGTCATCCTTTCGATTGCAAAAGGCTCTCAGAAATGAGGGCCTTTTTTGTTTACATGATTTTCAATTTAATAAAAGGGAGTTAATGATCTTTTGTTGTACTATTTTAATAAACCTTCACATAATTTAAAACTTTTTGCTGTAACTATTTAGCTGTTAAACATACTTAGGTATATTGATAGGAGATTATTCCTATCTGAACAATACCACTATTTTTTTAATATTAAAAACAATAATTATGAAAATTTATCTTTTAATCTTCGCGCTGTTTCTAACAACACTATCCTTTGCAGGTAATGATAAAACTCCCTGTAATAACAATTTAATTGTAGAGGAAATTTCTGAAAAAGTGGGCCAAAAAACACCATTTGCATCCTTCGATCTGGAGGGATATGTAACAATTTGGTTTACGGTTGATGAAAATAATATTCTACACATAACAAAGATCCAATCTGAAAATGTATTTCTCAAAAATCATGTTATGGAAACACTTGATAATGAAAAAATATTGTATCAATGCGCTGATCATACCAAAACGTATGCATTAAAATTGCATTATCTGCAATACAGTTAATCCTCCCATTTATTTAGTGCACGCCTGCCTGTTTGAAAAGTTCAAAAGGCAGGCTTGTAACTTTTTAAGTATCTTTCACAATACAATCCCATCTTCACTTCTCAGCTTCGATGAAAATCTTTATCACTGGGGGTAATCACCATCCTTTCCTCCTTTTTTGCAGAAAACTTTTCATTATCGCACCTCGTATTCAATATCCTTTCTATTTTTGTATATCAAAAGCAGACCCAGATATGGCAAACGGAAAATATAAAACATGGAGAATATTCCTGATCGTGTTCTTACTCGCAATTGGCATTGTTGGAGTATTGGGTTATTCCAAATATAAAAAAGTGGTTGCGCCAAACGTGACTACAGCAGAAAATTTTTCCTTGTATATTACCGCTAATGCCGATTTAGAATCAGTTACCGAACAATTAAAAAAGGCAAATATTTTAAAAGACGAAACATCCTTTTATTGGTGGGCAACTAAAAAGGATTTATACAAAAATTTACATCCGGGAAGGTATGTTCTTAAAAACGGAATGAGCAACCGGGAAATTGTAAACCTTCTCATGAGCGGCAGGCAAACACCGGTGAATGTTACCTTTAATAATATCAGAATAAAAAAAGACTTTGCCGGCAGAATTGGTGCACAAATTGAAGCCGATTCTATTGATTTTATCACCTATTTTGATACCACATCCTATTTTAAATCGCTGGGGCTTACCAAAGATAATTTTATGACCCTCTTCATTCCGAACACCTATGAATTATATTGGAATACCAGTGCGGAAAGTTTTATTAAAAGAATGCAAAAGGAGCACGAAACATTCTGGAACAGTGCAAGATTAAACAAAACAAAGGAAATTGGATTAACACCGGAAGAAGTGTATATTCTTGCATCCATTGTTTATTCAGAAAATGACAGAGCATCCGACGAAGCTTCCCGAATTGCCGGCGTGTATATGAATCGTTTACATAAAGGAATGAAATTGGAAGCCGACCCAACCGTAAAATTCGCAATTGGTGATTTTGCAAAAAAGAGAATTTATTTTGCGGACTTGGAAATTGAATCTCCATATAACACCTACAAATATGCCGGTCTTCCGCCGGGTCCAATACACATGCCTCCTATTAAATATATTGATGCAGTACTGAATTATGAGAAAAATGACTACATATTCCTCTGCGGACGTGGTGATGGATCAGGACGTCATTATTTTGCAGAAACATTATCCGAACACAACAAAAACAGGGCAATGTATATACAAACGCTCAATAAATTAGGTATTCGATAAACTAAATTTAATCAGGGATATACCAGCTCAAATGATCCCGGTATTATTTGATTGAGATGGTGTTTCAAATGTTTAACATAATCATCGGCAAGCCAAATTATTGTTTGTGGAATGAGACTATCTCTGCCTGTGTCAATACAATTTTCATATTTTTCAATGGGTATATTATTCAACACAGCACAAATCCTTTTGTTTATTAAAACCCAAAGTGTTATAATATCCTGTCGCGATTCAAATTGATAATTATTTGCAGTATTCCAAAAATTCTGATCATAAATTATTTTATCATCCTGCTGGTATTGTCCTACAATAAAACGGCGCAAATTATTCTGCGCAGAATCTATCAAATGGCCTAATACTTCTTTCTTGCTCCACTTTTCCGGACTTGGTTTTGCATTAAATTCATATTCTGATATGAAATTAAATTTAGAGGGAAAATCCCGTAGTATTTGGTTCAGATCTGTAATGATGTTTTGCATATTTTAGTATTTAGTATTTAGATGTCTCTAACGTGATTATCTGATTTTGCCAAAGGGCATTTTGGTTCACTTCCATTTAAAATTCATCCAAAGTAAAAATGTAAAATGAAGTTTACCTCGAAGCAAAACCATGCTACAAACTGCCCACTTCTCAATGTTCACTTCTCACTTTTCACTGTTCACTTCTCACCGCTTACCCCACCCCCAACTTCTTCTGCATCATATTTTCAACAAATAATGCGAGTAGTTGCGGTTTATATTTTCTCCAGTTCAGATTGTTAAATGGTGCACCCAATAGAATATAACGGTCTATATGTGTTCTTATCATTTCATCTTCCACGTGTTCTCTAAAATTAATCCCGGCTATCCAGCCATCCTCAATATCGTCGAACCATTCTTCATAATAATCATCATCTCCGCCATGAAAATTTAAAACATTTTCACCTATTAAAATAAATTTAGTGATCCCATTACCAATAAATACATCTATCACATCCCGCTTTAAGAACATAATATCATTATATAAAGTATCGTTCCACTCACCAATAAATTCAATAATTGCAACACCTGTTTCGTAGTCTGCTAAAAGCACTTTTAAATAGAGCGTTGCAGAACCAAATTCATCCCAATGCGGATGTATAAAATAATTATAAATCGTATTGGTAAATTCAAATTCATTGTATTCCTTTCCAAAAAAAGGGCTTGCCTCATCTTCTTCCGATGTGTAATATTCCAGCCAATTGTAAAACGGTTCTATTTCCTGCATAACGAATATCTTCTGCCGGAAAATTATTTTGTTTTACGGAAAGAAAAAAATTTATTTTTTATAATAAAAATCCGGAATATGCGTAACTTTCACCTTCTGTATTTTTCTATCGCCTTTTTTACGCTTCCTTCCTTTAACAAAAATTCTTTTGCGGCATTATAATCAATTGCTAACGCCTCCACAAGCATTTTAGTGCCCCTGTCTACCAATTTATCGTTGCTCAATTGCATATTCACCATTTTATTTCCCTCCACTCGCCCCAATTTGATCATAACGGCTGTGGAGATCATATTTAAACAGAGTTTTTGTGCCGTTCCGCTTTTTAATCTTGTTGAACCGGTCACGAATTCCGGACCTACAATTATCTCAATTGGGTGATCGGCATTTGTTGCCATTGGAGAATCGGCATTGCAAGTGATACATCCGGTAAGAATATTATTTTCTCGGCATTTTTTCAACGCAGCAACAACATAAGGCGTTGTGCCGCTCGCTGCAATACCTATCACCACATCCACAGCGGAAATATTGTGGTTAACCAGGTCATTCCATCCTGCATCCACATCGTCTTCTGCAAATTCCACTGCTTTTCTTATTGCCGCATCACCTCCTGCAATAAGTCCTATTACCAAACCCTGTTCCACTCCAAAGGTAGGAGGGCATTCGCTTGCATCCACCACACCCAACCTGCCTGAAGTGCCAGCACCCATATAAAATAGTCGTCCGCCACTTAACATTTTATCACTAATTGCATCCACTAATTTTTCAATATTTGCTATAACCTTTTCTATGGCAAGTGGAACAGTTTTGTCTTCTGCGTTCATATTTTGCAGAATTTCTGTGGTGCTCATTTTTTCAAGATGATCGTATTTTGAGGTTTGTTCTGTTATTTTTAGCATAACCTGAGAATTCATTACAAAATAAGTGATTTTAAATTTACAAAACTTTAATTTTGAATAATTGTTTTCACTGTAAATATAACGTTATGGAAAAGAAGAATTACAGCAATGGAACTGTTACCGTAGTGTGGCAACCAAAACTTTGTATACATTCCGGTAATTGTGTAAGAGGATTAAACAGCGTTTTTAACTCAAGACAATCGCCCTGGATTAATATGGATGGAGCAGATTCAGAAGCTATTATTGCGCAGGTAAAAAATTGTCCTTCCGGAGCCTTATCCATTATAATGAATGAAGATATTGTAAAGGATAAATCGGATATTTAATTTCCAAACCTTCCGAAAGCGGCCATTATAGAAATGCCAAACCCTCCCGGTGCACTCAATAATTCAAAATCGTCGGCAGCGGCTGTAGCGGGGTTTATGGCGCGATTCACATCACCATAATCTGTTTCCACCAAATTCAAATGATAATATGGTTTAATAAGCAGGCCCGCCCTTTCGGTTAAGGGCACACCAACTTGTATAAAAAATTCTGCCGCAGGTGAAAATGATTTAATAATGTCGGTATAATTTTCATTCTCAATATCCGCTGCCGGACCTACACGGGATTCTATTTTTTCAGAACCAAGTGTTTGATTATACCCAAGCGCCAACATAAAATCGGTGGAGTTGAGAAAATTATAGGCAAGTGCAAAATTCCATACACCAAATTTATATTTCAGATCGCGCTGCTGATTTATTCCTGATGCATCAATTCCGCTCGCAGAAACTTCCGCACCGCGCCAGGCATATCCAATATCAAAAATTACCTTCGAGCCTCCTCCAAAATGCAAATCCAATCCATCGATATAATGTGGGTAATCCATAGTTTTATCAAGATAGGCCCTGGTTTCATTATATCGGTCAATTACAAAATCTAATTTTTCAGATTTAAAAATATTCCCGTTATAGCCAACGCTGAAATAGCCAAGCTGTGCAAATACAGGACAAATTGCACCGGAAATCAACAGGAACAGTATACTTTTGCGCATTGGGTTCAATTTTTAGCTAAGTTAAGAAAAAAAAATATGCGGGAAGATATTCAGATGCGAAATGCTGTTGATGTAATTACAACATACACCGGAGAAGGTCCGCTGCAAATGCATATTAAAAATTATTGCCGTGAAAATAAAAACATTGGATCTAAGGACAGGAAAATTTTATCGGAATTGGTATATGGATTTTTTCGGATAAAAGGAAACAAAATTATTGAGGATATTACTCCATTTATTGTCGCAGCTGCAGAAAACTCAGAATTGTTAACCGATTTTACAATGCATTGGAAAAACAAAGTTGAAACAATCGCAATATATCAGGAATCTGAAAAACAAGACTATTTTCCATTATTTTCAAAAGTTTCGAAAAGTATTGAAACTAAATCCTTTATGCAATATCTGCAACAAAAACCAAAAATATTTATTCGGTGTAACGTGGAAACACTGCAATTGGTGATGGAGGAGTTAATGTTATTAGGATATGAATTTACAATAAAAGAAAATATAATTGTATTTGAAAAAAATTATCCCCTCGATACTTTAAATAGTTTTGAAGATGGTTTATTCGAAATACAGGATATTGCATCTCAACATGTTGCCGAATTATTTCAACCTAAAAAAAATGAGGCCTGGTGGGATTGTTGTGCTGGTTCCGGTGGAAAGAGTTTAATGTTGCTGGAAAAAATGAAACAGATACAATTGTTTGTAAGCGATTCTCGTGCGAGTATTATTCAAAATCTGAAAGACAGATTTGAACGTCACGATCACACAAACTATACTTCCTATATTCTAGATCTGGAAAAAGTTACCGAAAAGGATCTCATAAAGATTCCGCAGTTCAATGCAATAATTGCAGATGTTCCCTGCAGCGGTTCCGGAACCTGGGGAAGAACACCGGAGTGGTTGTCTTTTTTTACGGAAGATAAACTAAATGAATATATTTTAAAACAACGTAACATTATTTCTACAATAACCGATAAATTATTGCCGGGTGGAAAAATTATTTATATTACCTGTTCAGTTTATGCAGACGAAAATGAAAAAAATATTTCGTGGTTCACAGAAAACTTACCACTCAAATTAGAACAACAAAAATATTTTCAATTTTCGAGGGAGGGTGGTGATACTTTATTTGGAGCGGTTTTAATTAAGGTGTGAACGCGGTTTTCTTTTTTTACCCGCTTATTTGGATTGAAAAAGTAGCCTCGAAAACAAGAATCTTTATTTTCAAAACCACATTATCCATTACTTTTGGCTGTTTATTCGTGCATTCGTGGCTAACTTTTTCACCCGTATTATGGACAAAAAAAAGGGTTGCCACGAATGCACGAATGAACAGCCGAAGGAAAGGGTTGTTTGTGGTCTTAATTTTATTTATTTATTTTTTTCGTGCATTCGTGGCTAATTTTTTCATCCGTAATACAGACAAAAAAAAGGGTTGCCACGAATGCACGAATGAACAGCCGAAGGGAAGGGTTGTTTGTGGTCTTAATTTTATTTATTTATTTTTTTCGTGCATTCGTGGC
>CAZXBG010000137.1:0-10815 GCA_964638865.1 uncultured Chitinophagales bacterium
CTAATTAGACAATTTGCTAATTATCCCCGGCTGTTTAATTTATTAAATTGAAAACTGAAAATTACCAAATCTCTTTTGGCATTCTCAAATCTCAATCCTCCATTGTTTTCTGGAATTTTCCTTCGCGGATTTCAAATTTCAAAAAAACGCAATCAATGGGTCCGTTTTTTAATTTAATTTTTTCGGAGGGTTTTAATCCAATAAATTTTGCGGCGTCGAGATTTCCGCTGAAAACCCATGCTATACAACCTGCATATTTTCTTTTGAGTGTATTGCCTATCATCTGATAAAATTCGATAATACGTTCCTGTTGCATGCGTTCGCCATAAGGCGGATTCATAATTAGAATTCCTTTGTAGTTAGGTGCGTCAGTATCTTCGAAAGAGGCAGCGAATAATTGTATACCCGCATCAGGAACTGCATTATTAATATGTATTTGTGCCATATCGAGATTTCGCTGCGAAATATCAGAACCCCGTATCAACAATTTATTATTTTTAACTTCACTGGCTGCTTGCACCATTAACTGTCGAAATAAAGTAACATCATAATCCTTCCACAATTGAAATCCAAAATGTTTTCTTATTAATCCGGGAGCAATATTATTTGCAATTAATGCAGCTTCAATTAAAATTGTTCCGCTGCCGCACATTGGATCATATAATGGTATATTATAATTCCATCCACTTATCAATATCAAACCTGCAGCCTGCACTTCACTGATTGGTGCAGCGTGTTGCTCCGTGCGGTATCCTCGTTTATGGAGCGATTCTCCCGAACTATCCAGTGAAATACTTACTTCATTTTCTTTTACGCGTAAATTAAATCTATAGGTCGGATTTATTTTTTCGATACTTGGACGTTTGTCGTATTTATTCCGGAACTGATCAACAATTGCATCCTTCATTTTTAATGCAGGATAATTGGAATGTGTAAATACGGTTGAAAAAATAGTATTATCGATTGCAAATGTATCATCCACATTCATGATCTCACTCCAATCGATCGCCATCACTTTATCATATAATTCATGTTCGTTGTTGGCGATAAAAGAAGTAATTGGTTTTAATATTTTTATAGCAGTTCGCAAATAAATATTTGCGGCGTACAACATTGTTTTATCGCCGGAAAAAGAAACCGCGCGTTTTAATATTTCCACATCACTTGCACCCAAATCCATTAATTCTTTTGCAAGTATGGGTTCAAATCCCTGTAATGTTTTGGCAATAAATTGTTCCAGCATATTTCAATAAATGTAATACTAATTATAATAATAAAAAAGGGCGTTGTTCATGAACAACGCCCTATGTAATTAATTTACTGATCAATTATTGACCTGCGTAACAATTAAAATCAACGTTTTTATCCAACTGTGTGATGAAATTATTCAACAAACCGTAAAATAATACGTCTGACGATTCAGTTTCAGCACCGATAGTATAACGTTCATAAACCGGAGGGGTAGTGCGTATGCAACCCGCGTGCGGTGAATATTTCACACGGCTCCAACGAAGATCTTTTTTGAAGATCATGGCAGCAACTTTATCGGCTCCATCTTTACTCATGGTAATATCTACATAATATGTCCAGTTTAAATTGCGCATCAAAACATTAAAACTCATCCATGGTTTACTCATGCCTTTATCTTTATATAAATGCAGTTTATAATTGATACGCGCGCCTTCAGTGCTAACATATTCAAATTTGTAATACATTGCACCACCATTATTATTCGCTGCTTTTGCAACTTGACCCTGGTGGTTTTGTGTGAGGTAATCTTTCATAACTACCTGACTGTTACCATTAACAGCAAATAAGCTGAGGAAGGCAACAAATAAACTTATATTCAGTATTTTTTTCATAGTGTAATTTTAGAAATTTTAAGTTATTCTGCTTTTTTACCCTCGCCGGCATCTGCTTTTTTACCTGTGCGTTTAGGATGTGTTTTAAGATTATCTAAATAATAATTTCCAACACAGGCCCCAGTTTCAGCACCATCATCAATATCACACATAAAATGTATGCCGCCATACATACGACTAAATCCTGCTTCCTCAGCAGCAGCTAAAAACGAAGGGAATGTTCGTGGTCGCAGACCAATACTTACATGTGTACTATCTGTAAATGATAAATTATCCCCAATTAAAGAGGTAAGAATTACCGCAGCGGAGCTACTAAAATTGGAGTGACCGGAGGTATAACCGGCAAATGGCGGCGTTTCAACATAAGGTTCCCAGCCTGCATCAATATTTTCACGGATTACTGTTTTAGGGCGAACAAGATTCACCCGATACTTTGTAGTCCAGCAAGTAACACATGCATCACTCATTGCAGTTGCCATCATGGCATACAATTCAGAAGCGCGATCCAGTTTCATGTCCTCCTTTTTAACAAATCCACCCAAAATTTCCATCCAATGCCCCGGAGGAGTTGAGGTTTCACTTGGATCATCAGCCCAATATTGCGCAATGGTTCTTTGCTCTTCCGTTAAAGTAGCATCATAATTATAAACTTCCACTGCTTGCTTATATAATTCACTGGTTGTATCACCAATACCGTTGTATTTTGGAGCTTTATCAATATCACACTGTGTTCCATCTTTTACAAAGAAGGTGCGATGTGTGCCCCAAAATGGTTCTAAAGCTGTTTGGTTAAAATCTGTTGGCTCCCAAAGTGAAGGATAACCTTCTCTTGTAGGTGCTTTGTATTGCATATAACGGGTTTCAGTATATACATCTAATTCGCTCCATTCATAAATTGCATCTGCAAGTTCTTTACCATATTGTTGTGACCGTGCAATTACATCTTCAGGAACTCCCGAAGCAACAACTTGGTCCATCTGTTTGTCATGTAGTTGGTTGAATACACCTACACCTGCAGGAAAATAGCGAGCCATCATGGCATCCTGAACCAAATACATGGTTTCAGTAGCGCATATCTTCCAGTCATAAATTTGGCCTTCTTCAGGTCTGGGAAGATCTTGTAAACCATTCAATTGGCCTTCCATAGTCAAATAATCGGGCGTTCCCGCAATTTGAGCTTCGTAAACGCCTACGGAAATATAGGCGAACATGCGGGCAGCATCAGGCGGTGAAAGACGTTCAGTTTCTACAAATGCAAACAATGCATCCCACCATTCCAGAAGGAATTGGGCACTTTCATCGCTAGATTTTTTAGAAACGTCATTAAAAAGTGGGTTATCTCCTTCGGATGATTTTGTTCCGCAACCTCCGGCAAAAAGAATAATGCCTGAAAGTAGGATAACAGGTAAGTTTTTTAATCTCATGACTTGTATGATTTTAGATTAGATATAACAATAATTCTATTGCAAATTAAACAGCGCAAAATTAATCAAAATACCGCATGAATAATTCGTTAACAAAACATTTACAGAGCTAACCCTGACCCACCTTTAGAATGAAGTTAACTTTGCCGCTTAAATAATAAAAAGGAATGAAATCTATCAAAGTATTATCGTTTGTAATTGTATTAACCTTTGTGATTAATGGATGCAGCTCAAACAAAAATGGCAAGGAATATCTCAATGAATGGAAATTTACAGAGAATATCGACAAAGCCAAAATTGTGACTACAGATCAGGAATCAGGCAAAATGTTCGACATACTGACCAGTAAAACTACCGGCATTGATTTTAACAATGAACTTATTGAAACCTTCGATCTTAATTATTACCGATACGGTTACTCCTACAATGGAGCTGGTGTTGGTGTTGGCGATTTCAACAACGATGGACTTCAAGATCTTTATTATTGCGGAAATGTAGTTCCCGACCGTATTTACCTGAATAAAGGGAATTTACAATTTGAGGATATTACTGCAAAAAGTGGCATTAACGGAAAACCAGGTTGGAGTACAGGAGTAACTGTAGTCGACATCAATGAGGATGGCCTTCTGGATATTTATGTTTGCCGTGCGCGATATGAGGATGCGGAACGACGCCGCAATTTACTTTACATCAATAATGGTGATAACACTTTTACTGAAAAAGCCAAGGAATTCGGAATTGACGATGATAGTTATTCTACTCATGCTAACTTTTTTGATGCAGATAACGATGGTGACCTTGACCTTTATGTGTTAACGCATCCAACCGACTTTAAGGATAAAAACAAACAAAAGAATTATCAGAAAATAGAGGAAGGAACCAATCAAAGCAACAGATATTACCGCAACGAAGGCAACGGTAAATTTACAGAATGTCACAAAGAGGTTGGAATCAACAACCACGGTTTTGGTTTATCTGTTACTGCCGGTGATATCAATAATGATGGATGGATGGATCTGTTTGTAGGTAACGATTATATCATGCATGATTACACCTACATTAACCAGGGAGATGGAACTTTTAAAGAAAGCAGCCGTGAAATTTTACATAAAACTGCTTATTTCGGCATGGGTACCGATATTGCTGACTATAATAATGATGGATTATTGGACATGTTTACTGTTGACATGGATATTGAAGGAAATTATGGAACTAAAACTTTCATGCAATCCAATAAACAAACATTTTTAAGAACATTAGTTAATGGTGGTTATCTACAACAATATGGCCGCAACGCATTACAATTAAATAATGGTGTTGGTAAATTTTCTGAAGTTGCCAACTTTGCCGGAGTGAGCACTACCGGTTGGAGCTGGAGTCCCCTTTTTGCCGATTATGATAATGATGGAAATAAGGATTTATATGTATCAAATGGCTTTTTGAAAGATAGCCACATGGATATTATGGAGGTGTATATAAAATTAACGCGTTCCAATCGTTTATCTGACTCAACAGAGTATTATGAATTAAGAAAACAAATTCCGGAAAGTTCAGTTTTGGAATGGCCAAATGCAATGTTTAAAAATAAAGGCGACCTTACATTTGACGATGTTCGGGAAGATTGGGGATTATATTTTCCATCAACATCTTACGGGGCTGCTTATGCAGATTTTGATAACGACGGAGATGTTGACATTGTTATAAATAATGCAAACCTTGAATCACATATTGCACGCAATAATGCATCTAAATTAAGCACAAACAAATACCTGAAAGTTGATCTCAAAGGCGAAAAAGCAAATCATGAAGGATTAGGAGCAAAAATTTATGTAACCACCGGTTCCACAACGCAATATATTCAAATGGAAACGGTGAAGGGATATATGTCATGTTCAGAACCTATTGCACACTTTGGAATGGGTGCAATTGAAAAAGCAGACAAAGTAGTTGTTTTATGGTTAGATGGCAAAGAAAATGTAATGACAAATGTTGCAGCGAATCAAACACTTGTTATTGAATACAAAAATGCTGTTAAAGCAGCAAAAAGTGCAGTTCCACAAGCCGATTATTTATTCACGGATGTTTCTGCTGATCTTAAAATAGATTTTATACATAAAGAAAATGAGTTTGACGATTTTGACAGGGAATTTTTAATTCCACATGAGCTAAGTAATTTAGGACCAGGTCTTGCTGTTGGTGATGTAAATGGAGATGGTTTAGACGACTTCTTTGTTGGAGGCGCAAGCAAACAAAGCGGAGCAATTTATTTGCAAACTGCAGATGGGTCTTTTTCTAAAGGTATTTTCAATGAAGGAGCAGAAGAAATTATTAGTGAAGATCTCGGTTCCATTTTCTTTGATGCCGATAGCGATGGAGATATGGATCTTTATGTTGTTAGTGGTGGTAGCGATTTCCCTAAAGATGATCTTCATTTTCAGGATAGATTATATATTAATAGCGGTAATGGTAATTTCAATTTAGCCAAAGACGCTTTACCTCAGATGATTTCCAGCGGTTCATGTGTTGCTGCTCAGGATTACGATAAAGATGGCGATATGGATCTTTTTGTGGGTGGTAGAATAATTCCTGGCAATTACCCCTTCCCTACTAAAAGTTATATTTTACAAAACAATAAAGGAAAATTCACTGATGTAACAAAAACTATTGCCCCAGATCTGGAAAATATCGGGTTAGTTTGTGCCGGATTATGGACTGATTATAATAATGACGGAGATTTTGACCTTATCATATCCGGTGAATGGATGCCTATAACAGTTTTTGAAAATAATAATGGCAAATTCAAAAATATTACTGCCACATCAGGATTAGCGGAATCAACAGGTTGGTGGAACAGTTTATCAGCAGGCGATTTTGATAATGATGGTGATATTGATTACATAGCCGGAAATTTCGGAACTAATTTAAAGTACCGACCTAACGAAAAACCAATCGAATTATTTTATGATGATTATGATAATAATGGTACTAACGATATCATAATGTGTTATTGGCAACATGATAAATTGTATCCTCAAAAAACGCGTGAGCGAATGATTGAACAAATTAAAGATATTGAAACAATTTTTCCGAATTGGGATAGTTATGGCCGTGCAGAAATATGGGATTTTTATGGTAAGAAAAGAATGGAAAATTCCAAATTGCATTATAAGGCAAATACTTTTTATACCTCTTATATCGAAAATCTTGGAAACAATAAATTTGTTTTGCGCAAATTACCAAACGAAGCACAAATTTCATGCACCTTAGGTATTATTGCGTTGGATGTAAATAACGATGGTAACCTCGACATAGTTAGTCATGGTAATTGGTTTGAAACTGAAATAGAAACAAACACGCAAGATGGTGGTATTGGAAATGTGTTGCTTGGTAATGGAGATGGCACCTTCAAAGATCTTCATGCAAGATTCTCCGGTTTTTATTCTGCAATGAATGCAAAGGCTCTTGCTGTCATCAACATTGGTAAAACAAAATCTACTGTGTTGTTAACAACTAACAGCAATGGTCCGGTTAATGCTTTTAAAGCAACAAAAGCGACAAATACCATTCCATTAAAAAGTACAGATTCTTATGCAATGATAACCTATGCTGATGGGAAAAAACGCCGTCAGGAATTTTATTGTGGATCGGGATATTTAAGTCAGAATACAGCTTCAATAGTTGTTACTGATCAGGTAACTGATATTACCGTTTTCGACAATAAGGGAAACAGTAGAAATATATTTGGAAATTTAGTTTCAGGAAAATAAATTATTACACTACACACAAACCAAAAAAGCATTATGAAAGCAAAACAATTAATTTACATAACATTGGTCGCAACAGTTATTTCTATTTCATCCTGTAAACTTTTTTCAGATGGAGATACAGATACCCGTGGAGGTGCGATCATCGACAAAGCCAGAGAGGCGACGCTTGATGGCAATTCAGGTAAACTTTTTGATATACTTACTGATAAAACCACCGGTATTGATTTTATCAATGACCTTTCAGAAAATTATACCGTAAATTGGTGGAGGTATTCTTATATCTATAACGGTGGAGGAGTTTGTATCGGCGATGTAAATAAAGATGGCCTTCCCGATCTTTTCTTTACCGGAAGTCTGGTTCCAAACAGTCTTTATATTAATAAAGGCAATATGAAGTTTGAAAACTATACTGAAAAAGCAGGACTAATAAAAAATCCGGATAAATGGCCATATGGTGCTGCCATGGTTGATATTGACGGTGATGAGGATCTTGATATATACGTTTGTATGAGTCGTTGGGACGATCCGCTTAAACGCGAAAACGAATTATGGATAAATAATGGTGATGCAACGTTTACGGAAAAAGCAAAAGAATTCGGATTAAATGCAAATGTGTACAGCACACATGCAAACTTCTTTGATTACGATAACGATGGAGATCTTGATATGTATCTTGCAACGCACCCTGTTGACTTTATAGATAAGAACAAAACAAAATATTTTCAGAAGATCGAACAAGGTAAAAATATGAGTAATCTCTTTTATGTAAATAATGGAGATAATACTTTTACCGAATCGCATTTAAAAGTTGGAATTAATAATCATGGGTACGGATTAAGCGCAACTGTTGGAGATATTAATGACGATGGATTTTTAGATGTATTTGTTGCGAACGACTATGCGATGTACGATTTTGTTTATATCAACAATGGCGACGGAACCTTCCGCGATGAATCATTAAAAGCCATTAAAAAAACATCCATTAATTCAATGGGTGCTGATATATCTGATTTTAATAATGATGGTTTCCTCGACATGTTTGTTGTAGATATGGATATGGAAGACAACTACACTTATAAAACATTTATGTTGTCAAGTCAGGTTGAAGTAATGCGCATTTTATTAAATGCAGGTTACGGATATCAAAATCGTTCTAATTCATTGCAAATGAATAATGGTGACGGAAGTTTTTCTGAAATTTCAAGAACAGCAAATATTTCTACAACTGATTGGAGCTGGACAACTTTCTTTACCGATTTCGATAACGATGGATGGAAAGATCTTTATATTGCCAATGGATTTTTACGCGATTTCCATGTTGACGAATCAGAAACATACCACAAATTGCGTCGCGCAGTGCGAATTGAAGACAGTACTGTTTATTATGAAGTACGCAAAGAATTACCAACTTATGTTTTAGATCATCCAAACTATATTTTTAAAAATAACGGAGATCTTACTTTTACTGATATGCGCGATGATTGGGGTATTTATTATCCTTCCATTACCTATGGTGGTGGTTATGCCGATCTTGATAATGATGGCGATATGGATATGGTGGTGAGTAATGTAAATCAATCACCTTGGGTGTATAGAAACAACAGCGAAAAATTAGGTTCTACAAATAGTTGGGTACAATTTAAGTTTAAAGGATATGCAAAAAACTCTCCCGGTTACGGAACAAAAGTGAAAATTTATTGTGGCGATCAGATGCAATATATCCAGCACAGTTCATCTCGTGGTTATATCACAACCATGCAGGACGATTGTCATTTTGGATTGGGTGCAGCCACTAAGGTTGATCTCGTAGAAGTGGAATGGTTAGATGGTTCGAAACAAATTATGCGCAATGTGCCGGCTAATCAAATAGTTATACTTGATCATGCAAATGCATCAAAAGCAGTGAAATTTGACAACCACATTAATACTGAAAAAACATTTGTAAAAAATACAGATGTTATGCAGATCGATTACACACATAAAGAAGCGGAATATGACGATTATTTACGCGAGTTCTTATTGCCGCATAAAATGAGCACTTTAGGACCCGGCATTGCTGTAGCTGATGTGAATGGCGATGGCACCGATGATTTTTATGTAGGCGGCGGCGCAGGCCAATCAGGTGCACTTTATACACAAAGTGCTGATGGTAAATTTGTAAAATCTGCATGGCAACAATCTGCATCCGATGGAGCTGCTTCTGAAGATCAAGGTGCATTATTTTTTGATGCTGATAATGATGGTGATATGGATCTGTATGTTGCTTCAGGTAGTAATGAATTTGCAGCCAACGATCCGAAGTATGCCGACAGATTATATATCAACGATGGTAAAGGTGTTTTCAGCATTGCAAAATCTGCAATTCCTGCAATTAATTCCAGCAGTTCGGTTGTAACCGGTGCCGATTATGATAAGGATGGCGATATGGATCTTTTTGTTGGAGGAAGACAAATTCCCGGAAGATTTCTTGCACCTGCAACTAGTTATATTTTACAGAACGACGGAGGTAAATTCACCGATATTTCTGAAAAAGTTGCTCCAAATTTAAAAGATATTGGAATGATAACATCGGCAATTTGGACTGATTTTGATAACGATAATACTTTAGATCTTATTCTTACCGGCGATTGGATGGCAATTACCTTTCTCAAAAATTCAGGCGGAAAATTTAATGATGTAACATCGAATACCGGACTTGCAAATGCAACCGGATGGTGGCAAAGCATTACCGGAACTGATGTAGATAATGATGGTGATACTGATTATATAGTAGGTAATTTCGGCACTAACAGGAGATATAAAAATACTACAGCAGTATCTGACGGGCATGCATTGCCTCTCGAAGGATATTTATATGATTTTGATAAAAATGGAAATGAAGATTTTATTCTGAGTTATTATCAGCACGATAAATTATTCCCGGTTAAAACCAGAGAAAGATTAGTTGAACAGATGCCGGGAATTGAAGAACAATTCCCAACCTGGGATGCATACGGCAAGGCAACTGTTCAGGATATTTTTGGAGATGACCTTAAAAAAGCAATACACCGCACTGCTTATATTTTTCATTCTTCCGTATTGGTAAATAATGGTAATGGCAAATTCACCATGAAATTTTTGCCAAACGACGCTCAAATTTCCTCTATGTTTGGATTGGTAACCGACGACTTTAATGAAGATGGATTTTCAGATATATTAATGCATGGTAATTTCTATAATACAGAAATAGAAATAACACGTCATGATGCCGGAAATGGATTAGTATTATACGGCAAGGGTGATGGAACGTTTGCGCCTCAACGAGGTTATTTATCCGGCTTCAAGAGTGATGCTGATGCAAAAGGACTCGCTTGCGTGCTCGACAGTAAAACTAAACAACCCGTGTATTTACTTGCAAACAGCAACGGCAAAATGGAATCATATGGTCTGATAAACACAACTAAGATCATAGAACTCGCAACCAACGATGCGTATGCAATTATTACTATGAAGGATGGTAAAAAATCAAAAGCGGAATTGTATAGCGGAAACGGATATCTAAGTCAAAGTGCGAAGTTTGTGCGCGTAACAGCAAATACAGTAAGTGTAGATGTATATGATTACAAAGGAAATATGCGCACTGTATATCCTGCATCTGTTTCTATGAAATAAGATAAAAATATTTTCCTACAAAATTATGGAGGTGAAAAAGAGTGATGATGTCATTCTTTTTTACCTCTTTTTTTGATAGATTTATTTTCCGAGGTCGGCAGCGTCTCACCA
>CAZXBG010000138.1:0-10565 GCA_964638865.1 uncultured Chitinophagales bacterium
GCGCGGGCCACCCAAATTCAAATTCCAGTTTTTCAAAATGAAATGCAATGATTTTGATACCGGTTTTTATAGAAAATTTTCCTTGGAATAAAGGATTGTCCCCAACTTTTAATATTGACCCGTTTAAATTGTAACAATACTTTATTTTACAATACATTTTTACAAATTAATTATATCTCCAGCAAAATTCCATTTTGCGTATATTCGAATTTTCTTAGTGGGAACTATTTTATCCCCAAAGCCACGAATCACACAAAGGTTTAAATTGCTGTACAAACAGTTTATTTTTAAACTTTTTTCTATAGGTGCTCCACTTTGCGGGTTCGTAGCTCGTACCCTACCTCCCACAAAACCTTGTACATGTAAGCATCCAGCCAAAAATTGGAAATGTCATAAATATTAAGTACCTTTGCAGCAGATTGCTTTTTCAGTGGATTGTTTTCAGGTTGTGTTCAGATGAAAAAATAAAGAAAATCACTAGAGAAAAAGCGCTATAATTAACAGATAAGGAGTTAAAACAATTAGAGAAGAACACTGCATCAAAGGCAACCGCCGAATTTGTATCTGTAACTTTTTCCCGCCTTATAAAAAATAAACATTTTAATAATGTCTTTTGACAATTTACAACTCATTGAGCCTGTATTGAAGGCTCTGAAGCAGGAGGGTTATATCCGTCCTACGCCAATTCAGGAACAAGCTATTCCTGTAGTATTACAAAAACAAGATCTGTTGGGTTGCGCCCAGACAGGCACCGGAAAAACAGCAGCCTTTGCTATTCCTATTTTACAATTATTGTTTGAACAAAAAAAAGAAGGCAACACACAAAGAACCATAAAATCGCTTATACTCACTCCTACCCGCGAATTAGCAATTCAGATAGGAGAAAGTTTTGCGGCGTATGGTAAATACACCGGCTTACACCACACTGTTATTTTTGGTGGTGTATCACAATTTTCTCAAACACAACAATTAAAAAGAGGTGTTGATATATTAATTGCAACTCCCGGAAGATTATTGGATTTGATGAATCAGGGATTTATCCGATTAAATGCTATTCAGATTTTTGTATTGGATGAAGCAGACAGAATGTTGGATATGGGATTTATTCACGATGTTAAAAAAATTGTGGCAAAATTGCCTGTTAAAAAACAAACGCTGTTTTTTTCAGCAACCATGCCCGGCGAAATTGCATCTCTTGCAAATTCTTTATTGGTAAATCCCGCTAAAGTTGCAGTAACACCTGTTTCTTCAACGGTTGAAATTATTGACCAATCGGTATATTTTGTGAACAGAACCAATAAAAAGAATTTATTATTGCATTTATTGAAAGACGACGAAATAGTAACTGCCCTGGTATTTACACGCACCAAACATGGAGCAGATAAGGTTTGTAAGGATCTTATTAAAGCAGGCATTAAAGCAGAAGCAATTCACGGAAATAAATCGCAAAATGCCCGTCAGAATGCGTTGTCTAATTTTAAATTAAAACGCACCAGAGTTTTAGTTGCTACCGATATTGCAGCGCGAGGAATTGATGTGGATGAATTAACGCATGTAATTAATTTCGAGATATCTAATATTGCAGAAACCTATGTTCACCGTATCGGCCGCACAGGCAGAGCAGGTGCAAGTGGTGTTGCAATTTCGTTTTGTGATATGGAAGAAAAAGAATTTTTAAGAGATATTCAGAAATTGACAGGAAAGATTATTCCTATCGTTGAAAAACATCCATTTGTGATGAATAGCAATGATCCGGTAACTTTTGAAGGGGAAAGAAAACCATTTGCGCGCAATTTTAATCGCAATGCAAATGCTGCCGGAAAAAGATCAACCAGTGCGAGTAGAAATGGCAATCGCAGTGCAAACAATTCAGGTGCACGCAGATTCGCGAATTAAGTTTTTGTTTGAAACCATTAAAAAAGCCGACAATATTGAATATTGTCGGCTTTCCTTTTACCTGAAAAACTATTTTGTTTTTTTTGCTATTTTTTCAGCTCTTTTTTCTTTTTTCGTTTTCTCAGGTTTTTTCTTTGTTTCCTTAACTGTGTTTTTACCTTTTGCCATAGTTGTCAATTTTGTACTGCAATTATACGCAAATCTTTAAAATTAGGTTTCAAGAAATCCACATAATACCCACAATATGTATTTGGCTACTTTAAATTTCAATCTTCGTTTTGCATAAAATATGATTATCCACGTACATGGCTAAATATTCCCATAGTACAAGTTTGCCTTGGTAAATCACATTACGTAATTAAAAATATTAAAATAAATTTGGCAATTTGAAAAATACTCTTTAACATTGCTCTGTGTTTTCATGGGGATAGCAGAGGGAGTCTCGTTCTGAGACAAACTCTGCTTTTTTTATGTAAATAATTCAGGTTTGACAAGGTTTTGAAGTCCCATTAATTAATCTCAAACGACCCCGTAGTAAGAGTATCCCTATTATCTATCAATCTAAATAGATACAAGCCGTTGGCCAAGTTGTCCGCAGTAACCGTTATTGATTTAACATTGGCAGGCACATTGATCTCCTTAATATGATCACCAATAACAGTATATATCAGTAATATTCTATTTTCTGAGGATAGAGAACTAAACTCGAAGGTAGCAGATATATGAAATGGATTTGGATAAATATGCGTTTGCGTGATATCTAATTCTTCAATTCCATTTACAGGATCCTCATGCTCAATAGGGACAATTCCGCATTCTCCTGCAATTGTTGGCAAGTTAATGTCGAGCCATTCGGAACGCGCCTTAAACCACCATTTTAGATAATCGATCTCCTCAACATAAGTATCTCCGACAAAATAATTCCAGTTAACATAGGTTCCTAAAATATCCCATTTCTCAAAATTCCTGGTTTGTGATTCTTCGAGGTAAGCTGCGACAGAATCTATCCATGCATTTATGGTATCTGTTTGCAGTATTGTGCTGCGCAATTCGTTCCATCTGCATTTTACCAGGCGGCGGTAACCGGGATCTTCCAACAAAACCGGCCACCAGAGAGGTGGTTCGGTGGAAAAATCGGGACAAACGGTTGCGAAATTGTATTGCCATCCGGTAGTATCAAAGGCGTCACAATAATCGGCATTGCCATAAGATAAATTAAAATCCCACATGGGACCACATTTTAATTTCCCACCATTGCTATCCTTATCCTTGTACATGAAACTACTCGAGCGATATCCATCAACAGTTCGTCCCAACTCCTGCATCAGAAAAAAATCAGCAAAAGTGGTCATATCAATATATGCTCTGAAACCTAATACTGGGTCAGAAAAATCGGGGCCATACACTGCATTTTCAAAGGCAGTAACATAATCTTTTAAATACTCCGATTGTTCAATAGTTAATTCTATATCCTCGGGATCGTGATATAAATAAAGTAATTTATCCTGATAGGGAGATGTCCAGGTTGTTATACTGCTACCTGTGAGTTTGTCAATTTTGAAAATATAACCACCGGTTAAAGAGTCACCGGCAATATCGTTGGAGTCCAATTTGGCTATTGCAATCCTATTTTCATCCCTTTTTATGCGTTCTATAAAAGAATAAACACCTTTATAGGAACCATTCAACATCAGCTCACAATGCACATATCGTGGAGACCAGGGTTGCATTCTGGAAAAAATGCTGAAGGTGATTTCATTGCGCATCAGCGTTTTATCGGGATAAGCTCCATATAATATCCAATCGTTTTCTGAAGGCATGCCTAGAATGGAAGTATTTAATTTAAATCCCAAGGAATCACGTGTTTCAACGCCATACGATTTTTTAGGATATTGCTGAGAGGTGGAACCGCGAAGTTCAATCCCAATATCACCGAAATAATCATTGTATGGATCCGTAAGGTAGTTGCGAACTCCGGGACCATTATTGATGATGCCCATTTCGCAGGTAATCTTTTCTTCATCGATAATGTTTTGTCCGAAGGTATTGATTACAACAATAGGCAGGTTAGAGTCAGTGAAATCAACCTGAGCCTGAAGAATATTTAATCCAAGAAATGAAGAAATGAGGAGTATGTGTTTAAACATATAGAATCTGTTATTTACTTACATTAATTCCAAAGGATAAAAAATACACCCGCGGTAATCTTCCAAGCTTTATAACAAATTTACAAAGTACTTAACAATTCTGCAGAAACACCTGCCAAATTATGGTAAACCTCCAAATATTTAATCACAACCCTCAGGTCCACATGACTCTCCATCAGTGGTTAATGCTATTTCAACCGGTTTTACCTTTTCAATCTCCTCCCAAACTGTATTTAAAACCTGTTCAAATGCAGCCGGGTCCTGAGCACCGGAAATAGCATATTTTCGTTCAAAAACGAAAAAAGGCACTCCACGGGCTCCTACCATTTGTGCTTCCAAAATATCCTTATTTACTTCAGCAGCATATTCACTACCTGCCAGCATGGTCATAATTTCAGGTTCCTCCAAACCTATCTCCACTCCTATCTCACATAAAACAGTGTGATCAGCAGTATTTTTTCCTTCCGTAAAATATGCGAGAAATAAACGTTCTTCTAAAGCATCCTGTTTATTATATTTTTTGGCAAGATGCGATAAACGATGTGCATCAAATGAGTTCGCAACAACAGCTTTATCCAAATTATAGGTCAAACCCACTTTTTTTGCAATATCGGTCACATAGTTGTTGGCATCAGCAGCCTGTTGAAGGCTCCAACCTTTTACTTCTGCTAAATATTGAGTGGTATTTTTTGCAGGATCGGTTACCATATCGGGATTGAGCTGAAAACTTTTCCAGGTTATTTCCACCTTATCGCGATGTGGAAATTTTTCCAATGCGAGCTCAAATTTGCGTTTGCCTATATAACAAAAGGGACACATTACATCACTCCAAATCTCTACCTTCATAATCTGAATTTCACAGATAACAACCGGAAAGGAAATTAATTCCTTAAAAATTAAAATGTAGCCTCATACTCTTCAAAAATCGTTCAACCTGTAGCTGGTGGAGCATACCATGCCCTATAGCATGTTCCAGCATCTGCTCAGGGTCGTATTGTTGACCCCAACGGGATAAAATTTTATCCTCATTTTTAAAAACTTCCAATTGCATCTCCGAAAAATCATTAAATAAATTCTCCGTAAAATGGATCAATTCTTCAAATGCTTTATTAAATTCTCCTATGGAATTTAATAGTATTATTTACTGGAATTTAATATCCTCCCCTAAATTATTTCTTATTGCAATAACATAATTATATCCGGCCTTTATTAAATGTGATAATACTGTTTGAATTGATCTGCAATTTATATCATCAGTAAGTGGGTCAGCAATATGTTTTAATTCCTCATTTGAAATATCAGAAATGAAATTTAACAAATCTCTCCATACATTTTCGTATACATCCATTAATGCACCTGCCGCTCCGTAAGTTCGATATAACTTTTGCATTACATATTATTTCTTTTTAAAATTTTTTTCTCCGGCTTTTATATCGGTATTGAGTTTATTTTCTGCCGGAGGAACAGGACAAGCATATCCTCCCGAATAAGCACAGTATGGATTATAAACCTTATTAAAATCCACATTAATATTTCCATCTACAATATCTCGCATTCTAAAATCCAAATATCTTCCACCACCATAGGTTTCAGTATAATTGGTATTGTCGTTAAAAGGAACAAATAAATAATCTTTGTATTCTTCCTGCTCGCGCAACTTCATACTTTGATAAATGCTGAGTGTAAAGGTGGAATCGTGTAATTGAAAGGTAATGATCGCATATTGCACATATCGTTTTACAATTCCCAAAGAAGTTGCCATATCAAAAGGTATAGCATCGGGAGTAAGGGAAATATTGCCTTTTACAGAATATGCCGAATCTATTTCATAAAAATCAAGATGTTTAATGTCCTTTTTAGAAAGTGGAGAATGTTCATCGGTTAAAAAATCGCTAATGTATTTATCGCGGTGAATCTGAATTTTTTCTGTATACGTTTGTGCATTTGAATAATTTAGTATAAAACAAAACATCAAACTTAAAATACCATATCGCATATACATCGTTTTTATTTTCAAAGATAATCCAAACATGGCTGCATTACAACAAAAATCTTTCCAATAACGGGAATTGGCAATAGAATCGTTTTTGGCATGGAAAAAAAAATATCCTCTTTTAGGTGGATACCCTAGTTTTAATCTTAGTTCAATTCGACAAATGAGCCAATACAGGGTGAAAAATATTCGTTCTCCCCATTCCTGACACCTTTTCACCTCTTTGTTTAGAGATTACAATGCTGTTCTAAAACGGAAACATGTAAATTTGTGGAATTATAATTCTATTTATTTCCGGAAATGACTGAACAACATAAAGATCCGCTGCACGGCAAAACTTTGCAATACCTATTGGAATTTCTTGTGAAAGAATACGGTTGGGAAGATCTCGGAATGATTATTCGCATTAATTGTTTTAACGAGAATCCCAGCATAAAATCCAGTCTCACCTTTCTGCGTAAAACTCCCTGGGCAAGGAAGAAGGTGGAGGAGTTGTATGTGGAGACGTTAAGGGAATGAAAAAAAATGTACCAATTTACCAATGTAATAATGTACCAATGAACAGCCGCTTAAATTTAACAATGATAAATTCTTGGTAAGCAAATAACTTTTAGAAAAATTGAGCTTTTTACAAGTTTACAATTTTCAAACCGCGACTGCGCTCTCACTTCGCAACCTCTATCTTCACTTTTTTATTCTTGAGTTTATGTTCTTTTAATAAATGCAGGGCTTGATTAATTTTTGTTTTTCTGACAGCTACAAAACTGAAAAAATCTTTTACTTCAATTAATCCAATGTCTTCCATTTTAAGATCGCCACGTTTGGTGAGATAACCAACGATGTCGATCTTATTTACTTTATCTTTTTTACCAACGGAAATATAAATTGTTGACCATTTTGGTTTGTCGGGAAGCACATCTTCCTGCGGTAATTGAATTTTTTCATCAACGTGTTTTACATATTCCGGTAATTTTTCTTCCTCCGATAAAATTAAAATAATTGTACCGCTGGCATCCATTCTTGCAGTTCGTCCGTTGCGGTGAATAAACATATCTTCGGTATGGGGTAAATGATAATGAATAATATATCTGATATTCGGAATATCAAGTCCGCGACTCGCAAGATCTGTTGTTACTAATACATCAAACGTCCCGTTCCGGAATTTAATTAATGCACTATCCCTCTCTTGTTGCTCCATTGCCCCGTGATAAAATACATTGTATATTCCTTTTTGTGTTAATAGTTCACTTGTACGTTCAACAGATTCACGATGATTACAAAATACGATAGCCGATCTATTTCCGATGTAACATAATAATTTGAATAAAGTATCTGCCTTATCTTTATCGGGAGAAAAAACTGTTTGTATCGCTAATTGTGTTGTTGCACTTTTTTCTTCTCCAACAAATTCAAGATATTCGGGATCTTTAATGCCAATAAATTCAGGAATACTATGTGTGTGTGTTGCTGATGTTAAAATTCTTTTATTTATAGCCGGCAACGAACTGATAATAAATGACATTTCATCGGTAAAACCCATTTCCATGCTTTTATCAAATTCATCTAATACAAGCATAGTTATAGTATCGGTTGTGATATTACCTCTTCGAATGTGGTCTGCTAATCGTCCCGCAGTCCCTACAATAACCGCCGGTGGTTGAACCAGATTATTTTCTTCGGTTTCTCTTTTATGACCTCCATAACAACAACTGATTTTAAATCCCGTGCCCATTGTTTTAAAAACCTGATCGATCTGAAGCGCTAATTCTCTGGTAGGAACAATTATTAATGCCTGTGTTTTTTTATTGTTTGTATCCAATAATTCTAATACCGGCAATAAAAATGCAAGTGTTTTTCCCGAGCCTGTGGCAGATAATACAACTACGTCGGCATGTTTTTTATTCGCCTCAATTGTTGCAATTTGCATCGGATTAAGTGCGTCAATTTTAAAGTTATTTAATATACTGTTCAGATTATATTTAGCCTTCTGCATTATACAAAGATAGGCAGAATAAAGGTGGATGGCTTAAAATTTAAATCAGATTGCTTAAACCTGCTCAAAAGAAGGTATAATTCCCAATTAACACAGGGGTAAAGCTATAATATGATCAATCCATTATTAAATAAACCTGCTATAGGCTTACTAAGTAAGAAATTTTCAAACTCAGAAAGTCCTTCCCCAACAAAACTTTCTCGCAGATCTTTTACAGTTAATAAGGGGAAATTCTTAACGGATAATTTTGGGAGCATAGCAGCTAACCAATATCCTTCTTTTTTATTTAATACGATATGAAATTCAGACGATTTATCCACAAATGCAAGTCGAATCATGTCGCTGTCCTTATCATTTTTTGATTCAGACAAATTTTCAATTTTCGGATCGTTGCCCATCCAAACTATTTTTGAGGAATTGCCCATTTCCTTATTTTCTTTTTCCGACAAAACCTTTTTTATATAATTTGGAGGAATTAATGTTTTTGGAATTTTAAAATCAAACCAGTTTTGAAGGTCATCATCCAATCCAATTCCATGCATGAAGTTGAGCAGCGATTTTTTTAATCCGAAACTGAATTTATCGTGATCAGTACCTGAATTATCAATATGTAATATATCGTTATTTGCAAATGTGCCGACTACTTCTGTTTCCTTTTTTACCTTATACAATGTTGGGTTTAAACCTACGGGACTATGTGCGGTCATGGCAAACTGATGCCAGAATCCGGATTGCATTACACCTGCAGAAAATAATTGTCGCACCATTTCGAGGGCATCCATTGTTTCCTGTGTTGTTTGAGTAGGGAATCCGTACATTAAATAAGCGTGCACCATAATTCCCGCTTCTGTAAAATTGCGGTTTACCTTTGCTACCTGTGCAACAGTAACTCCTTTTTGAATTAATTCCAACAATCGATCTGATGCAACTTCCAATCCTCCCGAAACGGCAATGCATCCACTTGCTTTTAATAAATAACAAAGGTCTTTTGTAAAACTTTTTTCAAAACGGATATTCGTCCACCAACTGATTTTAATACTGCGCCGAATTATTTCGATAGCGAATGCACGCATTAATGCAGGTGGCGCAGCTTCATCCACAAAATGAAATCCGGATTGGCCTGTTTGTTTAATTAATTGTTCAACTCTGTCGCATAAAAGTGCTGCTGTAAGTGGTTCGTAGAGTTTAATATAATCCAGTGAAATATCACAGAAAGTACATTTTCCCCAATAACATCCATGTGCCATGGTCAGTTTATTCCATCGGCCATCGCTCCATAAACTGTGCATTGGATTCATGATCTCTATTGCTGAAATATATTTATCGAGATAAAGATCACTATAATCAGGAGTGCCAATTTCCCCTTGTTTATAATTTTTAGTAGCAGCATTATCGATATAATTCACCTTGCCATCCACCAAAATAAAAGTCCGTTTTAATTCATTTATTGGTATTTCTCCCCTTACATATTTAATAATATTTTCAAGCGGTGCTTCGCCATCATCCAGACAAATAAAATCATAAAATTCGAATACGCGCGGGTCGGATAATGATCGCAATTCGGTGTTTGGAAAACCTCCTCCCATAACAATTTTAATGTGTGGGTAGCTTTGTTTTATAAACTGCGCACACCGAAAAGAAGCATATAAATTTCCCGGAAAAGGCACTGAAATTCCAACTATCAAAGGTTGGACATTGTCCAAATTCTGTTTTAAAATGTTTAATAAAATATCATCCACATACGTGGAGGGTCCATTTAATAATCCATACAATTCATCAAACGAATTTGCCGATCTTCCCAAACGTTCGGCATATCTGCTAAATCCAAAAAAGGGATCCACACATTCGCGTATAAGATCAGAAATATCCTCCAGATACATGGTTGCAAGGTATTTTGCTTGGTCTTGTTTTCCCATGCTTCCAAAAGCCCATTCGAGGTCTTCAATTTGTGCGAAACGTGATGCTTCGGGCAAAAAATCTCCTAAACAGATTACATGTGCCAATGATGGATTTTTTCCTCGCAAAAAATGAATTACATGGTCGATGGTATTTATATAATCATCCTTAAGCGCAATAATTCTTGCCGCATTTTCAGAAATATTTCTATCTGAAGAATTAATCCCGGCAAATAAATTAATTAATCCTTTCTTTGAAAAGATAACATCAATAACCTCAATACCCAGATCAGCCTGGTAACAGGAAATATTTCGTGTATTTAAAAATCCCTTTAAATACATCGTCCCGGGATAAGGTGTATTAAGCTGCGTAAAAGGCGGTGTAAATAAAAAAACAGATGCCATTGTTTTGCAAATGTATCGTTATTGTGAGAATTGTTCTGAGTTCAGGGTTCGGGGTTGACAATCTGCCAACTGCAACTGGTTCTGGGACCTGTGCTGATCTCCCAACTGCCACTGCCAACTGCGACTGCAAATGTTTATAAAACTGGCTGAAAGTTTTGCCAAGGTTCAATTCGAAGGAAAATGGGTCAAATTCATTTTCTGGGGAGCATCTGTCATTTCAATATCATCATTTATCC
>CAZXBG010000139.1:0-10432 GCA_964638865.1 uncultured Chitinophagales bacterium
ATCAGAGTCTAACCTGCCCGAAACATTTGTGGTGTATGGTTCTTTCACGATTTAACAGTAACGAAAAAATTGCAGATTTTGAATGTTTTGGATGTTTTGGGGAGAATTATTTGATGATATATTATTCAGCATTTAAATTATGCATCTTATGTTGAATCGATTCACGGAAAAATTAATGATGGTAAAACTGTATAGGATTTTTATCTTGTAACTGAACAAACCCACTGTTTGATGCAAAGTTGTTCATTTACCACCTTTCAACTTTTTTAATTTTCCAATTATTATTTTCCTTTACATAAATATAAATGAAGAAATACGGGTCACATATATTTTTTATTTCATACCAGTTTCCTTTTATAAACTTAAGTGGTAAAATGTCGTAGCTATTTTTGGGTTCAAAAGGGATAAAAAATGCCCATTCGTAATCAGCATTAGGTTTATTGAAATAAATGTTTCTTGAAGGTTTAAAATTACATGTATCTATAAATACTGAATTTTCACCATTAATCGCCTTATACTCAAGTTCTGATGCGTATTCGTAACAATAAGGAAAACATCTAATAGTCGTATCCATTGTAAAATTTAATGGTATTTCATTTGAAGTAAATGAATCAACTGTAATTTTACTTATTTGAAATCCGGTTTCGATTTTATGAACCGAATGGAGTTTTGTTTTACTCACTTGAATGCTGCAATAACACCCTGAAAGTAAAGTTAAATAAACTAAAATTACTAATATTTTCATAATTTGTTTATTGTGTGGGTAAGTTGGCATTTTGTTGTTTAGTTTCCTCTACCTTTTGCTTCCAAGTACCATAATCGGCATCACTTACTTTTCCGAAAAAATGTTTCATATTCATTTGCCTTTCCTTTTTATTAATTTGTCTGTTAAAGAAACTTACCTGACGCTGAGCAGCTATTTGAGCTTCTTCGCTAACTGTACCTGTAGCAGAAAATGGATCTTCATAGCCGGGGGATGAAGATTCATTTAGGTAAAGTTCTGCCTGTTTAACTATTGAGATATCAGCAAAAATATTCTCTGGATTTTTCCAATCACCTGGTTGGTAATCTTCAACATCCATTGCCAAATCATGCTCACGAGCAATTGCATCCGGTATGTCTATTGGAGTTTCTCCCCATTTATATGTGTTTGTTCCTGCACCATTGTCAATTTGAAATAAAGGACCAGCTGTAGATATTGCTCCTTTGCCATTAAACAATCCGTGATAGATATATTTTCCAATGCCTACTGAATTCCAGCCTCCCTGTTTTTGAGCCCATTCAGTCTCAGAAGGCCCTGTGGGGGTACTGTTTTCATCAACATAATTATAAATATATTTTACACCTCTCCCCCCAGGACCGTATGATTGCGAATATTTTTCATAATTAAAACTCTCAGCATCTCGATAGTCAATTGTTTCAATTTTAGTAACTCCCGTATTATTTTCCACAGTGATGATGTAGGTTATATATTCTAACCCGTCTAAATCAATACCATCAATCGGGCGATTACTTGCAAACTGATATGGGGTTAATTCCGCATAGGATTTAAATATTGGGTCAACACTTAAAAACTTCCCTAAACGTGGATTATAAATCCTAAAACCATAATCATAAATATTACCCTCACCATAGGTTTCAGAATCCCTCTCTTTGCCGTTAAATCCATATCTATACTCACTCCCAACACTCCAACTCCTCCCCACCATCACCATCCCGCAGGGATCATAACCCCATTGGCTTGAAGTATTTGTAGGGCTTGAGTATTTCATGTATTAAAAGTAACGAAAAAAGGGCATTTTCAAATTACACCTAAGTTTGTTAATAACCAATAAGGGTAAAACTCATCCCTAAAAATCTACATCAACCATATTATCGTATATGGTTTAGTGAAGGAAACTAATACCATACAAGCCAAACGAGAGAGTACATCCATACTCCTGCTGCTTATTGTGTTGCTTTCCTTGTTCCGACCCGTTTCACCGTTTATTGCTGATGCTATCGGACATACCTTTTTCAGTGAAAATCACCATACCAAATTGCACCAGAACGGATATGACCATATAGATGCCGAATTGCAAAAATTGGCGGAAACAGAAGGTTCTCTATCCGGAAAAGTTCCGGTATCTACCTTTTCAATAGAAACTGCCCTTACATTTTTTGCGGAAATACCGCAATTTTTAATATTTGAAAATGGCAGTGATATTATTTTTCAAAAGCCCTTATTTAACTTAAGCGGACGCACTGCCAAACCAGAAATTCAACCTCCCGATTTTTCATTCGTTTCTTTGTCCTTGTACGCTTCTTAGTTTTATGTGATAGCATAACAAAAGGTTAGAAAAGCGGGCGAAGAAACATAACTTCTATTATAATATTTTCAGACTGTAATAAAACATTACAGTCTGATCTTTTTCTTTCTTTTTCAAATCCATGTTATGAAACCTTTTAACCACTATAAATTAATTATATTATTTACATTTTTATTATTAACTAAATTTTCAAACGCACATAACGGAACCATTCAGGGTTATGTAAACGACAGTGAAAATTCCTCAGCAATTGAAGGTGCATTGATTGAATTAATAGAAACGCACACAACAACTATTACCAACCAATTCGGATTATATACATTTACGGATCTTCCGGAAGGAAATTATACAATATCCATAAGTTCACTTGGATTCAAAACAATTACCGAAAAAGTAATAGTGAGTAACACACAAACAACAACTCTACGGTCATTACTTGACCAAACACCAATTGAATTAAATGCTATTACTATTCAAAACAAAAACCAAAGTGGCAATAATACAGTAACAGCCCTTGACATAAAATTAAGGCCGATGGAAAATGCCCAAGATATGCTTCGGCTTGTACCGGGATTATTTATTGCACAACATGCAGGCGGTGGAAAAGCAGAACAAATATTTTTGCGTGGATTTGATATTGATCACGGAACGGATATTAGTGTGAACGTGGATGGAATTCCGGTGAACATGGTGAGTCATGCACACGGTCAGGGTTATGCAGATCTGCATTTTGTTATTCCGGAAACTATTAATTCCTTCGATTTCGAAAAAGGGCCTTACAATGCCCAATACGGCGACTTTACCACTGCTGCTTATGTCAACTTCAAAACTGCAAATACCATAGATAAGAGTATGTTGAAAGTAAGTGCCGGACAATTTAATACAGCTCGTACTCTATTAATGCTTGACCTAATAAGTAACGATAAAGCACAATCCGCTTATGTTGCAGGTGAATATAACATTTCTGACGGACCTTTTACAAGTCCACAGGATTTTGTTCGATTAAACCTTTTTGGGAAATATCATACAAAAATTGGTGACGATAAAATGTTGTCTGTTACCTTATCCACCTTTAAAAGCCAATGGAATGCATCCGGACAAATTCCGTTAAGAGCAATTGAATCAGGGGAGATCGGGAGATTTGATGCAATTGACGATACAGAGGGCGGATTTACCGGAAGAACAAATGTTAATTTCGAATTTACGAAATTACTGAATAACAAAAGCAGTTTTAGAAATCAATTTTATTACAGTCGATATAATTTTGAATTGTATTCCAATTTTACTTTCTTTTTGGAAGACAGTATAAACGGTGACATGATAAAACAAAAAGAAAAACGCAATATTTATGGATACAACAGTATTTACAATAACGAATCGAGATTGGGTTCCGTTAATGTAAATTCAAAAATTGGTTTTGGATTGCGTTACGATCAGGTATTGGAAAATGAATTATCGCATGTGGCAGAAAGAACAATATTATTGGATCGGTTGGCATATGGAAATATTTATCAGACCAATGCAAATGTATTTATAAGTGAAACATTTCAACTCACTAAAAAATTCGCATTAAATGCAGCAGCAAGAATTGACTTTTTCAATTTTGCATACGACAACCTTCTGGACAGCACCTATAAATACACAAGCGTAGATGACAATATCCCCACTTTCAAAATAAATTTTGATTATCAGTTAAATCAAAATGTTTTGCTTTACTCACACAATGGCAAGGGATTTCACTCCAACGATACCAGGGTTGTAACAGCTCAAAATGCCATACAAACCTTACCGGCAGCTTATGGCTCCGATCTGGGAATTAAATTCAAACCTTATAAAAACCTGATACTAAATCCCGCTGTTTGGATCTTATATCTCGAACAGGAATTTGTATATGTTGGTGATGCTGCGGTTGTAGAAGCGGGAGGAAAAACATTAAGAAAAGGTTTTGATTTAAGTGCAAGATTGCAAATAACAAATTGGTTATTTTTGGATGCGGATATTAACTACACTTTAGCCGAAGCAATTGGAGAGCCGGAATTTGCAAATTTTATTCCGCTTGCGCCGGATCTAACTTCCATTGGTGGATTGACCTTCAAATTAAAATCGGGAATTAACGGAAGTTTACGTTATCGTTATATGGACGACAGACCTGCAAATGAAGATGGTTCTGTAATTGCGGAAGGATATTTTGTGAACGATCTGGTTTTGAATTATACACAGAAAAAATATGAATTTGGAATTGAAATTCAAAATCTTTTTAATGTAGATTGGAACGAAGCACAATTTGATACCGAATCGAGGTTACAATTTGAACCGGAACCAATAAGTGAATTACATTTTACACCGGGAACACCGTTTTTTGTTAAAGGGAGCTTTAGTTTTTATTTTTAATTTATGGGAAGCGAACACTATTAGAATAAAAACAAAAACCGGTAGTGCCGGTTTTTGTTTTGTTAAAAATTACATTTTGTATTAGGCTTTGTTTTTAAATAGACGCATTGCAATTAAAGTTGTCATACCTGTAGTAAAGGAAACAATGGTGATCGTACTCAACGGCATTAAAATTGCTGCAACAACAGGGGATAACAGACCTTGCAGGGCAAAATAGAGTCCGAAAATATTGTATACGATTGATAAAATAAAACTGCCGATTATTATTTGTTTACTTCGTTTTGCAAAGGCGAATAATTTATGAAGATTAATGAGCTGATCAGCATCTAACACGATATCACTTGCCGGAGTAAAATTTAATCCTTGTGAAACTGCAACACCGGTATCACTTTGTTGAAGTGCACCCGCATCATTTAATCCGTCGCCAAGCATCATTACATTATTGTGGTGTTGGCGGAGATTTTTTATAAATTTTAATTTGTCGTGTGGCGATTGATTGAAATACAAATTTTCTTCCGCGAAATATTTTTTTAGCATGTTAACATCACCATTATTATCTCCACTCAGCACATAAATTTTAAATTTTGACTTTAATTTATTTATAAAAGGTTCTAAGCCGCTGCGGTATTTGTTTTGGAAATTAAATTTTCCAATTACACTATCATTGATAGAAATATAAGAAACTCCACGATCGGCATCGGAAATCTTTTTAACGCCATTAAAATATGCCGATCCGATCTTTATCTTTTGTCCATTCACAATTCCCTGTGCTCCTTTTCCAACAATTTCTTCAAAACCGGAGACAGAAAAAATTGTATTTTTTCCAAAATAATTTTTTATAGCCTTACTATATGGATGCACCGATTGAGCAGCCAAAGAAACTATCATATCCTTTTCTTCTTCAGTCAACAACTCCCCTTCAAATGCCGTGGAAGCGGTATTCGATTTGGTGAGTGTTCCTGTTTTATCAAAAACAATTGTATTTACCTTGGTAAGTTTCTCAATTACAAATGCATTTTTTAAATAAATACCAAATTTTCCAAAATATCGTATTGCATTGCCGTTTGTAAAGGTAGCCGACAATAATAATGCACAGGGGCAGGCGACTATCATTGGGGTAATTAATGCATCCATTGCCCTGTGTGCTTCGCCTTGAATTAACCAATAAATAAATGCAATGGATGATAATACTAAAACGATAACAGCAAAATACCGACTTAAAATATGTACAAAAGACTTTTTATCACTGGTTTTATCGTTGTTATCCGCATTGTTCCACAATTGTGTAAGGTAACTTTGAGAAACTTCTTTAATTACTCTTAATTTAATTGCAGCACCTATTTGTTTTCCTCCTGCATAAATGAGTTCGCTTATTTTTTTTGCCACGGGTTCCGCTTCACCCGTGACGAAACTGTAATCAATATTGCCATTTCCATTAATTAAAATTGCATCGGCAGGTATCAGTTCATGATTTCTAACCAATATTATATCACCTTCCTTTAGCTCTGAAAGTGGCATCTGCTCTTCTTTGTCTTGATTAATAACAGAAACGGAAAGCGGAAAATAAGATTTATAATTCCTTTCAAATGAAATGGTTTTATAGGTCATGTTCTGAAAATATCTTCCCACCAACATAAAAAACACAATACCCGTCATGGAATCAAAATAACCGGCCTGCTTTTCAATAAAAACAGCATATAAACTTCTTGCAAAGGTTAAAATGATAGCAATGGTAATTGGCACATCAATATTTAAGAATTTATTTTTCAGACTTTTTACTGAAGAAATATAAAATTCGTTGGCGCAATAAAAAAATACCGGTAATGCAAGAAAAAGTGATAAATATCTCAAGGTCAGATTTAGCTTTTCATCCTGCACCTCCCCTCCCGCAAAATACTCGGGAAATGCCATTAACATAATATTGCCAAATGCAAAACCTGCTATTCCAATTTTAATAAGTGCGGTCTTGTTGTTTTTTTTGTCGGTCTTTTTTTCAGCATCCTGCAGACTTAACAGAGGTTCATACCCAACGGCATCTAATAATTCAGCAACCTTGCTCAATGGTATTTCCTGTTCATCATAAATGATACTGATCTCCTTTTTAGGAAAATCTACCCTCGATTGTATTATTGCGGCATTTAATTTGTGTAAATGTTCCAATAACCAAATACAGGAACTACAATGCATAACAGGTAAATAAAAAGTAACATGCGTCTGTTGTCCGTCAGTAAAACGGATGAATGAATTTTTAGTTTCTGCTCTATCCAACACTGCATATTTATTAAAAACTACTCTATTTCTTTGCGTGATACCGGGATGTTTGGAAATATCATAATAAGTGCAGAGATCATTTTCATTTAATATTTCGTACACTGTTTTACAGCCGAAACAACAGAAATATTTATCTGCTATGTTAAATTCCTCATCGGGGCAAACATCGCCACAATGATAACAATGGATTTTTGCAGATATATTTTTTGCAACCGGCATGCCAACTTTAGATTGCCGCCAAAGTTAGATGGGGTAGGGTTTACAGAATATGACTTTAATCACCAAATAATGGAGGTAAAGGTCACTTAATTTCCCAAATTGAATTTTTTGATTATCAATGTACGATGCTAATTCTACAATAATACTTTTGGTTATTGATCTCCGCGGTGACAATATAATTTCCGGAGGGCAGATTGCTCATATCGCAAGTTCCGGAATGCGCAGATACCGATCTTATTGCAACTAAATTACCGGTGCTATTAAACACCGTTAAATTGACCTTATCAGATAAATCTGTTATGTCGTATTGAACAATTCCGGCAGAAATAGTAGGATAGATATTAAATTGTAAAGGATTGAATTCAACTATATCCACCCCATCATTATCTGTTATATCTACTACAATATCAGGAATACTGAATGTTGTATAATTTGTATCACTTGTTGTAATAGTACATTCAATTATACCGATGTGTAAACCTTCATAAAATGGATCATCGTAAATATAAACATCAACTGTTCTTGCAATTAAGGCGCTGTCGTTTCTAAATTTATGAGAAACGATATTACCGTGTCCTTTTCCAAGGTCCAATTGATCGTCAGGGTCAAAATTAATGGTCACCGTTAACTGTGGTATGCTTGTTAAAACCACATTAAAAAATAAAATACTGTCGCCCTCCGTTCCTGCTAATCCTGTTGTATCTTCAATTACAATACCTGGCATAAGATCGTTGTCGAATATTATAATATCAAATGGATCTAAAGAAAATGCTGAATAATCAGGGTCCGCAGTAATTATTTCAAAACTTACCGAACCTGCATGTGTGCCTTCAAAAATAACATCATCGTAGGCTTTTACAATTGCGATATGTGGATTCAAAGCAGTTCCATTCGGCGGAAATACCAGTTGCAACAGCTCTCCCGGAGCACCAGCCAAACGCAATTGCAGGTCGGGAATTACATTAATAAAAACCGTATCTGTTGGAACAGATGCTAAATAAATTTCAACAGGAATTTCACCATCTCCTTCAATTACTTCCAGTATTGCAGGAATAGAAAAATGTATTTCCGGAGTACTGTCGTTATCATATATTGCATAAATTACATCATCAATTATCAAATCTGCATAATTAGTATCTAAAGAAATAATGGCAAATTGGATTAATCCGGAATGCACTCCTTCAAATTCGGTATCGTCAAATGCGCGAATGGAAATTCCTTCAAAATTCAAACTCGATGCATTGGGTTCAAATATTAATTCCACTGCTTCGCCTGGAATTCCGGTAATTCGCATTTGGTCATCGGGATCCACAATTATTTTCACAGTATCGTAGGGAATGGATTTTAATGCAAATAAAAGATCAACTCCCGTAAGTCCTTCCGTTAAAAAGGTGTCCAGATTAATTACAGCATTAATTGCAGGAACACTGTCGTTATCATAAATAATATAGGTAAGATCAGGAATAATAAATCCTGCATAAATGATATCATCTGTAGTTACAGTATAATTTACTGTACCACTGTGCAAGTCTTCAAAAATAGCATCATCTGCTGCGCGGATATTAACTCCGTTTAAGTTCAAACTCGATGCATTTGGAGGGAAAATAAGCTCCACAGCTTCACCGGGAGTTCCGGTTATTCGCATTTGATCATCAGGATCTATGGTGATAATAACCGTGTCGCTCGGAATAGAATTCATGGAAAATAATAATTCAACACCGCTTAGACCTTCTGTTAAAAAAGTATCTGTATTTACGATATAATTTATTCCGGGCATCAGATCATTATCTTCAATTAAATATTGAATATCGTTCATCACAAGTTCATTAAATCCCGAACCGGCGGTATCTAATAAAAAGGTAATATTTCCATAATGCCAATCTTCAAAAATAATATCATCCACGGGTTTTACTTTTATCTCCTGCGGCAAGAGTGCCATAGGATAAGGTGCAAAATATAGAGTGACCGGCACGCCCGCGCCGAGTCCGAGGTTTAATTGTGCATCAGGAATAGCAGTTATTGCCACTGTATCAGAAGGAATACTGTCAAGAGCAATGGTAAGGGAAGAAAAAATTGCTATAAAATCCTCCCGGAGTGTATCCGGAGTTGAAACAACTACAAATTCAGGGATCGTATCCTCTGCTAGGGGCAAAGGGTAAAAATTTTTGCCTGATAAATTATTCGCCGGCGCTGAAAATAGTATGAAGGGCAACAAAATGAGCAGTATAAAAAAGAGTACCACCCGCCAATCGATATTCACCTTTCTGAAAAGTGTCATGAGGTTTTGATTATTCCTTAAAGTTAGTTGTACTCCCATTGGATTATGGCTTGTTTTTAGCAAAGTTCATGTTTTTTAGTGTGAATCACCCAATCTGTTTAGTAAAGCATTTCAATAAGGAACGATAATTGTGGATTTATGACATTTGCTTTACATAAAATATCTAATTTTACACAGGGAAAATCCGTTAAACAGCTATGCAAATTAAGATTCGAATATTGTTTTTGTCATTCCTATGCTATTTTGTTGCCGCACAGAGTTTTGCGCAAACACAAACCATAGAACCGGAAGAGAAAGATCCCGAGGCAGAAGAATTTACCGAAAAAAAATGGAAGGATAAAATTATTGTCGGCGGAAACGTAAGTGCCCAGTTTGGTAATGCCACTTTTATAGAAATTTCTCCATTGGTAGGTTATAGAATTACGGAAGATTTAACTTCCGGTGTAGGTTTCACCTATCAATATTTGAGTGAGAATTACAACATTTATAATTTTTACGACTACAAGGCAACAGTAATGGGTGCCCGCATATTTTCACAATACGATCTCCTTTTCGGAATTTTCGCGCATGCAGAATATGAATATTCCTGGTACAAATTCACCTATGAAGATGTCAATCTCGGCGAATATTCAGGTGCTGTTCCGGCTTTTTTTGTCGGTGGCGGGTATAGTTATCAAATAAGCGACAATGCCCGTTTTCAAATAATGGCATTATATGATGTGTTGCATTCTGCGGAATCAATTTATATTAATCCCTGGTCGATAAGGATGGGGTTTAACATTGGGTTGTGAAATTGTTTCCTTTTCTGAGTTCTGTGTTCTGAGCCTGCCTGCCAACTACGACAGCATCAGGCAGGTTCTGAGTTCTGGGTTAGCAAATTGACACTGCCAACTTCGACTTGTTTGAAATTCCGGGTATGCATCATCGATAAATCAACTTTGCTACCTTTTTCATGATAAAAAGG
>CAZXBG010000140.1:0-10382 GCA_964638865.1 uncultured Chitinophagales bacterium
GGCAACCCATCCGGATCAGCAAAGAAAACAAAATGTTTTTGGGTGTATTCATCTATTCGTATTTCTTCAAATAAAATTCCTTTTTGCGATAGTGTTTTAATTGTTTTCTCAAGATCATCTACAACAAAACATAAATGTCTTAATCCACAAGCCTCCGGGAATGAACTTCGCGGTGGTGCTTTGGGAAAGGAAAATAATTCGATAGCAGTATTTTCGTCCACCTTAAGGTCGAGTTTATAGGAATTTCTGTTTTTGCGATAATTTTCTGCCAATATCTCCAAACCTAATATTTCCGTATAGAAGGCCTTCGATCTGGCATAATCAGAACAAATAATTGCGATATGGTGAACTCCTTTTATCATCCGTAAAGAAAAAATGCATCCTCAAAATGTTTAAAATACCATTTTTCGTCCTTTGACTTGAAAATTGCTATAATATCAAAACGCACCTCTTTCTCAATATTTTTTTCATACATATAGTTTCCTGCTGCCCGCACCAGTAGTTTTTGTTTGGCGGAGTTAACAGATTCTTCCGGGTAACCAAACACATAACTGCTGCGGGTCTTCACCTCTACAAAAACGATAATATCCTTAAAATCTGCAATAATATCCACCTCCGCCCTTCCACTTCTATAGTTTTTTTCCAGGATCACATATCCTTTTTCCTGTAAAAATGTCACTGCCTTTTCCTCTCCTTCCTTCCCCAATTCGTTGTGCCTGCCCATAAAATCGTATTTTTGTAATGTGACGATGGACAAATATATTGATAGATTTCCTGAACAACTGATTGAAGCACTCGCAATCGGTGAACAGATTCCTGAAATTATTGCGGAAACACCTATCACCAATATTCTCATTTCGGGTATGGGCGGATCGGGAATTGGAGGAGCTTTTGTGCAGGAATTTGTTGCGGACAAACTTTCTGTGCCTTTGGTTATTGTGAATGATTATACAATTCCGGCTTACGCGGGAGAAAATACCTTGTTGATCTGTTGCAGTTATTCAGGTAATACGGAGGAAACATTATCAACCTTTCATCAGGCCGTTGAAAAAAAATGTTTTGTGGTATGTATCACTACCGGTGGAAAATTAAAAGATCTCGCGGAAGACAATAAATTTCCAATTGTGATAATTCCGGGTGGAATGCCTCCAAGAACTTGTTTGGGATATTCTTTGGTTGCACAATTATATGTTTTGTTTAAAATGGGTTTTATCACCGATGATTTTATTACCCAAATAAAAAGAGCCTCCGATCTTTTATTAAAATTACAATCCGAAATAAAAACAATTGCAAAGTCAACGGCTGAAAAAATAAAAGATACAATTCTGGTAATTTACGCTGCAGCACCTATACAAAATATTGCCTTGCGTTGGAAACAACAGATCAATGAAAATGCAAAAATGCACTGTTTTACAAATGTAATTCCCGAAATGAATCACAATGAACTAGTTGCTTATTATGAAAGAAATACTAACTTATCCGTTATTTACCTGCGCGATAAAAATGTTTCCAAACAAATAAATAAACGTTTCGATCTCTGCGCTGAATTAATTCGACCAAAAGTATTGGTGATGCAAGAATTTTACGCCGAAGGAACAACCCACTTCGAAAAGTTGTTGTATTTGGTTCATCTGGGCGATTGGCTTAGTTTTTATTTATCGGAATTACATACAGTGGATGCGGTAAAGATACAAATGCTCGATTGGCTAAAAACTGAATTGGAGAATTAAATGTTATTAGTAAAATACCGCGATCTCGGAAATATGGAATATGATTTTGCATGGAAACTGCAACAAAGTATTTTTGATAATATTGTAGCGAAAAAATTAAAGAACAGAACATTGATGCCTGATGAACAATTAAATTATCAGCATCATTTATTATTTGTTGAACACAATCCTGTTATCACCCTGGGAAAAAATGCGGATGAAAAAAATTTATTGTTGAAGGAAGATTTTCTTAATCAAAAAGGAGTACAGTTATTTCATATCAACAGGGGAGGGGATATAACGTATCACGGTCCGGGACAAGTAGTTGGTTACCCGATATTGGATCTCGATTATTTTTTTACTGATCTGGGAAAATATCTCAGGAGTATTGAAGAAGTGATCATAAAAACCTTGGCAGAGTATAATTTAGTGGGTGAACGATTAAAAGGGGCAACCGGAGTATGGCTGGATGCCGATAAACCAACAGCAAGAAAAATATGTGCCATAGGTGTCAGGTGCAGCAGATGGGTTACTATGCACGGATTTGCTTTTAATGTGAATACGGACCTGAGTTATTTTGATTTCATTATACCCTGCGGTATTAGAGATAAAGCAGTAACTTCCATGAAAAAAGAATTGGGTAGAGAGGTGGAAATGCACGAAATTAAAAATAAATTGAAAAAAAATTTTGAATTAGTATTTAATTGTAAATTGATATAATGGCTGAGCACGAAGAGGATATAGAAATAAATGAATTACCCGGTGATACGGAGGAGGAATTGTATGAACATTATCGCGTAATCACCGATAAAAAACAAGAACCGCTCCGTATCGATAAATTTTTATTTAACCGCATTGAAAATATTTCGCGGACAAGAATTCAAAATGCTGCATTGGCTGGTTGTATTTTGGTTAATGATAAACCTGTTCGTTCCAATTACAAAATAAAACCGGGTGATGAAATAGTAGTAGTATTGCCGCAAAAGCCGGCGAAGTACGATGTACGTCCCGAAAATATTCCATTAAATATTATGTATGAAGATGATGATATTATTGTAATTAATAAACCTGCAGGAATGGTGGTGCATCCCGGGCTTGGAAATTTCAGCGGTACTTTGGTGAATGCTTTATTATATCATTTCCAGGGTTTGCCACAAAGGGAAGATGAACCATTTCGCCCCGGACTTGCACATCGAATAGATAAAAATACAACTGGAATTATTATCGCTGCAAAGAATGAATTTTCGTTGGCACATTTAGCAAAACAATTTTTCGACCATTCCATTCAGAGAAAATATATTGCATTGGTTTGGGGAGAATTTGAAGAAAAAGAAGGAACCATCGTTGGAAATATTGCCCGACATCTCCGTTTCCGGAAAATTTTTACTGTTTATCCTCCCGGAGGTGAAATTGGTAAACATGCAATTACGCATTACAGGGTATTGGAGAGTTTTGGATATACAAGCCTTGTGGAATGTCAACTTGAAACAGGCAGAACCCATCAGATCCGTGTGCATATGCAACATATTAACCATCCAGTATTTGCCGACAATACATATGGTGGCGACAGGATTGTAAAGGGTACAATATATTCTAAGTACAAACAGTTTATTGATAATTGTTTCGAAATAATCCAACGACAATCGCTACATGCGAAGTCGTTGGGATTCATCCACCCAAAAACAAATGAACCCATGTTTTTTGAAAGCGAACTGCCACCCGATATGCAACAGGTTATTGAAAAATGGAGGCACTATGCTAAATTTCTGAAACTGTAAAAATATTAATACCTTTCGTCTGTATGAAAAGTCTGTTCAAACCACTTTTAACCATATTTTTTCTGCTTTTTAACATTGTTGTATTCAGTCAAATACAAAAATGTTATACAGAAGGATTTTTAAATTCATTGCAACAAACTGATCCCGTTGCTTATGAAAGAATGAGATCAGCCCAAAATGATTTGTTATTCCCTAATGCAAAAATTACAGATGATATTTATATGATTCCTGTAGTAGTGCATGTTGTTTACAAAACGGAAGCACAAAATATCAGCGATATAGAAATATTTGAGCAGATCAATATCCTCAATGAAGATTTCAGAAGGTTGAATCCGGATTCCATAAATACATTACCGGGTTTTCAGGGTGTTGCTGCAGATTGTGGGATAGAATTTTGCCTCGCACAATTTGATCCCGAGGGTAATCCCACTACCGGAATAATAAGAACATATACCGATACTTCAGTATGGCTTTTGGCGTTTTCTGAACGGGTAAAATATACCAATCAGGGAGGCGATGATGCCTGGCCTGCAATTAGTTATCTCAACATTTGGGTATGTAATTTACAGGATGGAATTTTAGGTTATGCTTATGGTCCTCCTACCGGCACACCCGATGTTGGTGATGGAATTGTAGTGGATTATAAAAATTTCGGACTTGGTGATGTTTCCTCCAAACCCTATGATCTTGGCAGAACTACCACACATGAAATTGGGCATTGGCTCGGATTGACGCATACCTGGGGCGATGATGGTGCATCATGTGCCGGCTCAGATAATATAGAGGATACGCCTAACCAATTAGAAGCAACGTATGGATGTCCGGAAGTTGAAATTTTTGATGAATGTTCTCCGGCCTCTCCCGGAATTATGTATCAAAATTACCTCGACTACACGGATGATGCCTGCATGAATTTATTTACCGAAGGACAAAAAAATAAGATGCGATCTGTTATTGAAACCAAACGCGCATCCCTGCTTTTTTCTTCCGCAGGCTGTAACGAAATTCCTCCTTTGCCGGGCGATATTGCAGAACTTATTATTTATCCGGTGCCAACCGAAGGGCAATTTACCATCGTTATTAAAAATTTCCTTGCCTTGCAGGAAAATATGGAAATCAATATTTATGATGCCTTGGGACATTTAGTTTCCTCAGCAAATCCAACTTCTGCAAATACCGTTGCGCAATATTTCGACCTCAGTCATTTGGCCACGGGATGTTATTTCGTGCGTGTGTTCAATGGAACCTACTTTTTATCAGAGCAGTTTTTGGTTTATTGATTTTGTGTCATTATTCACACAAATTATCTCCCCATAGGATGAATATTCCTTAGCACTCGTTAACTTTGTGTATCAATTTTACCACCTAATCTATATCAAGAATGAAAAAAATGTTACTCTCAGGGCTTGTCCTGATTTCCTCCTTTGCTGTGTTTGGTCAAACCATTCGCTGCGGTTACGATACCTATCTCAAGCAGCTTAAACAAGACTTTCCTGAAGAATACACTAAGGTTTTGGCGGCGGAAGAAGAGGCGAAAGCTTATTCCAATGCAACAACAACCTATAAAACAAACGGTGGAGTTTATACCATCCCGGTTGTTGTGCATATTGTTTATTCGAGCACTGGTCAGAATATCGACGATGAATTTGTTTTTTCACAATTAGATGTTTTAAACGAAGACTTTCGCAGGTTAAATACAGATGCTGACGAAACTCCTGCTGCCTTTGAAGGTGATGCCGACGATGCTCAGATAGAATTTTGTCTTGCAATGCAGGATCCCGATGGTGTAATTCATTCCGGAATTACCAGAACGGAAACGGATATTACCAGTTGGAGTTTATTTGTTGCCACTGGTGCAGATAATTATGCCGACAATGTGAAATTTACCGCCAAAGGTGGTGAAGATGCCTGGCCACGTGCCGATTATCTCAATATTTGGGTGTGTAATATGACCGGTGGTATTTTAGGTTATGCTACGCCTCCCGGTGGTGTTGCAACTAAAGACGGTGTTGTGATAGGATATAAATATTTTGGCGATGATAGTCCGGGTGGAGTATACGATTTGGGGCGCACTGCTACACACGAAGTTGGTCACTGGCTTAGTTTAAAACATGTATGGGGTGACGACGATTTTGCAGCGGAACCACAATGTGGAGGCAGCGATGGAATTGATGATACGCCTAATCAGGAAGATGCTACCTATGGCAATCCTACCTTTCCATTGTTGGATGATTGTTCTGCCTTAAGTCCGGGTATTCAATTTATGAATTATATGGATTACACCGATGATGGAGCAATGAATATGTTTTCCAACGATCAAATCACCAAGATGCGCGATATTTTGGAAACTTCACGTTCCACTATTCCTGAATCAGTTGGATGCGAAGAGGGTGGGGTAGATATCAATGAAGTATTAAAAAATAAATTGATCCAATTAAGTGTGTATCCAAATCCTTCGAAAAGTGAATTTATTTTCCAAATGAAAAATTTTGAAAATAAGGATATTGCAATTGAAGTTTACAATTTAACAGGTGAACTAATTGATAGGATATTGGTTTCTAATACAGGTGATGATAAGGTAGTATTTGATGCGCAGAATTTAGGTGCAGGTGATTACCTTGTTAAAGCTTCTGACGGTGAATTTATTTTAACACAAAAGATTACGGTCATTAAATAATGAAAAATAGACATTAACACATAATAAAAAAGTGGTTGGTTTATTGTCAACCACTTTTTTATTTATACTGCATTATGAAACACGAAGAGGAAATTTTACAACTGCTGAAAGAAACAACTGCCGATAAACAATTACTCGTTATTGCCGAAAAGGTGTTGCAAAACGAACGAATTAATGTTGAGGAAGGGATATTATTATTTGAAAAAGCATCTCTCGGTTTTGTAGGAACACTCGCTGACCATATTCGCAAAAAACGGCATGGAGATATCACTTATTTTAACCGCAACTTTCATATAGAACCTACCAATTTATGTGTGTTTGATTGTAAATTTTGTTCTTATTCCCGTTTATTAAAACAACGCAGCGATGGCTGGGTGATGGGCAAGGAGGAAATGTTGGATATTGTGCGTTCCTATAAAGATAAACCTGTTACGGAAGTACATATTGTTGGCGGTGTTTTACCCGAATTAAGTCTTATTTGGTTTGCCGATATATTAAAGGAAATTAAAAATCTAAGGCCTGATCTGCATATAAAAGGATTTACTGCAGTGGAGTTGGAATATATGATACGCAAGGCAAAGATGTCGATTCGCGATGGATTAAAATATTTAATGGATGCAGGATTGGGTTCTTTGCCCGGAGGAGGAGCTGAAATTTTTGATGAAGAAATAAGAAATATTATTTGTGCAGATAAATGTGATACAAAAACCTGGTTGGAAATTCATGAAACTGCACATCAACTCGGAATGCACAGCAATGCTACCATGTTATACGGTCATATCGAAAATTATGCGCATCGGATCGATCATATGGAAAGATTGAGAATGCTGCAAGATAATACCGGAGGATTTAATTGTTTTATTCCGCTAAAGTTTAGAAATCAGAATAATCAAATGAGTAATATTGAGGAGGTGAGTGTAATCGAAGACCTGAAGAATTACGCAGTTTCCAGAATATATCTCGATAATTTTCCGCATATTAAAGCCTATTGGCCCATGATAGGAAGAGAAAATGCTCAACTCAGTTTAAATTTTGGTGTAAACGATATGGATGGAACAATTGATGATACCACTAAAATTTATTCGATGGCAGGTGCAGAGGAACAATCGCCCGTGTTAACCACAAAAGAAATTTGTGCCTTAATTCTTGCCGCAGGAAAAATTCCCGTTGAGCGCGATACTTTATACAACACAATTCACAATTACGAAGGTGTTGATCTTGATACCGAGTTTGGAATAGACCATCATATCAGTTTAAATGTTTTAAACAATTAAATCTAAAAATACTTCCCGTAAACTTCCCATCTTCCCGCCTTACCGGCCAAAAAATTAAATCTTCCATTGAAAAAAGAAATCTATTTAATCAGACACGGTGAAACCGATTTTAATAATTTAGGAATTGTGCAAGGCCGCGGAGTAGATAGTTCTATAAACGAAAAAGGTATTGGGCAGGCACAACAATTTTATGATGTTTATAAAGGTACAGGGTTTGAAAAAATTTATGTCTCTTTATTAAAACGTACAGAGGAAACGATTTCCCCGTTCAAACAATTAAATATCCCGATTGAAAAACATATTGGCCTCGATGAAATAAGCTGGGGAGTGCACGAAGGACAAAACAGTGGTGATACTTTTAAAGAATTTTATCGTATCATTCATTTATGGACAGACGGTGATCTGGAAGCAAAAATGGAAACAGGGGAGAGTCCTTTGGAAGTACAAAGCAGGCAATTGGAATTTCTTGAAGTTTTAAAAAACGCAACGGAACAAAAATTTTTAATCTGTTCACATGGAAGGGCTATCAGAATATTATTATGCACCATGTTGAATAAACCACTCAATCAAATGGATACCTTTCCGCATCACAATGTAAGTTTATATAAAATCAATTATGAGGATAATGTTTTTACCCTCGAAACTTTTAATGATATAGGACATTTAAATGGATAATAAAATTATAATTTCATTAGTCAGTTATCTGAATACGAAACCTTTTTTATACGGTTTGCAACACTCGGCAATAAATAGCAGATTGGATCTTCAATTGGATATTCCATCTGTTGGTGGAAAAAAAATAATGGAGAATTCAGTGGATATTGGATTAGTTCCGGTGGCTGTTTTAGCGAAACTCAACGATGCACAAATAATTACAGATTATTGTATTGGTGCAGATGGACCTGTAAAAAGCGTAAGTGTTTTTTCGGAAATTCCGATGGAGGAAACAGAAAATATTTTTCTGGATTATCATTCTTTAACCTCTGTTCAATTATTAAAAATATTATTGCGTGATCATTGGAAAATATCTCCGAATCTTATTTCGGCGCATGATGGTTATATTAATGAAATTAAAGGTGTAACAGCCGGTTTGGTAATTGGCGACAGGGCTTTGGCTTTAAATAATAAATATCCTTATGTTTATGACTTGAGTGAAGCCTGGAAAAAAATGACAGGATTACCCTTTGTTTTTGCCGCCTGGATTACGCGTAAACCACAATATGCAGATAATATGTTCGAATTAAATGAGGCATTAAAGTACGGTGTTCATCATATTGATGCGGTAGTGGATGCCTACGATTCCGGCTTATTAAAAAAGGAAGAGTTAAAAGATTATCTCCAAAATGACATAGATTATAATCTTGACGCGCTAAAACGAAAAGCCCTTGATCTTTTTATTGGCAAAATAAAAAATGCAGAGATTGTGAATCGATGATATGTCGCTTCATTCGAAAATTGTTTCTGAATCAATAGATGATAATGTCACCCCGCTGGGCATAAGCGTCAACTTAAGCAAATGAGTTTTAATTCTTGTTCATAATTTTTTCTATCCTTTCTACGATCATAACAACAGTATTTGATTACCATGGCCATTGATTCGCTGCCAATATAATTTTTCTTTTTTATGGCTTTTAGTAATTCGTTGATCATAATAATATTATCCTTTAAATATCTAACCAGTTTAAGAAGGCTAATTAAATTTCCTGTTTGTTTGTAAATTCTGTTGGAAATATTCGCATATATGAACTGCGTAATTAAGATCAGCAATATCATTTTCCCTAGCAGAATAAAGGTGAGTTGATGCTTTGGAACATTATGTATTTTATCTGCATTCAGATGACTTTTCATTGCTTTAAAAATAATCTCAATGCGCCACCTCAAAGCATATAAAGAAAATATTTCTTCAAATGTAATTTCTTCTTCTTCTATAGAGGTAAAGAATATAGATCAGGAAAGAAGTTGTAATAGCTCTTTACTCGGAGTTCCTTTTTGTGATTTTTTTAATTGAGCCCTTCTTCTGTTTGCAACGTCATCCTTTACCCTAACTGCTAATAGCGTTACAATTGGACCATCAGCACTGCTTATCCTGAGTTTTATTTTGAGTCTGCTTTTATTTTTTACCAGTTTGTAGATATTAACCACCTGACCTGAGTTCACATCATAATATTTAAACCCATGGTAATACCGGTAGATGAAATCAGCCTTGCATTTTATAATTCTTCTTATTTCTGCTAAGCAGCAATAACCTCTGTCTCTAATGATGAGATCCCCTTTTCTGATGATTAGTTTACACCCTGCCAATAAATCATTTATGAAATACGGGTCTATGGAAAAAAGAGTAAATACATTTGCCTTAAGATTAAAACCAAATTGTATTCGGGCATTTGCTACTTGTGTAATCTGATTTTTGACTCCTGAAAAATGTTCGAACAGCCTTTGTGGAAGTTTAATAATAGTACTGTCCTGAATAATAATTCGTTTGAATTTAGATTTAAGGGTGTTATTTGAAAGCCCAAGTTTGGATTGTAATACTTCGTTGAAAATCCGGTCAATAAAGAGCAGAAATTCTTTTTTACTCATCGCCTTATGCAGCGCTTGTTTAAAAACAGATTTATCCATATTTTCTAAAAATGTACTTGCCATAGTATTATAACTCACGATCTGCTTGGATACATTTAAAAGCAGTATGGTCAAATAGTCAAGTCCATTGAGTTTTCTGAACCGTTTAATGAAGCCCGTATCACGGGCAACACTGTTAAGATATCTTTCCGTAAACCCAAGTCCGTGCAGGATATTCATGTTTTTTCGCATAGGTTTAAAGGTACGAAAAAAACATTAAATAATAGTATATATACTATTATTTAATTTGCCGTATCTTTACAGCAATAAATTTTCAAATGGGATATAAAGCAAAGATTCAAAGGGTAGACAGAGGTGCTACAAA
>CAZXBG010000141.1:0-10226 GCA_964638865.1 uncultured Chitinophagales bacterium
TGGTGAGTGGTGAGTGGTGAGTGGTGAGTGGTGAATGGTGAATGGTGAATGGTGAGTGGTGAGTGGTGAGTTTAATTCTGAGTGAGAGGTTATCTCGTACAAGAAGTAATTTCTTCGTGAAACCATTGTGTCCTTTGCGCCATGGTGGCAAAAAAACAACTTGTAAGATAAAAAAAACATCAAAATAAATTAATGTACCATAGACGGAATTGATCTAACCTATAGATATTAATTTTTAAAATGTAAATGATTCACATTAAATGCATCACTTCCTTTTTATCAACCCTATTATCAATAAAAACACCACAGACCCAACTACCGCTGCTGCAATACTATAAAGTAAATTGGATTCCGCAATTCCAAGTTTTTCAAATATCCATCCGCCCAAAACAGCACCAACTATTCCAACGATAATGTTTCCGATAATTCCGAAACCTTCGCCTTTTACTAATTTGCCACCCACCCATCCGGCGAGTGCGCCTATCAAAATAAAATAAACAAAACTATCCATAGAACATCATTAAGGAATTTAAGAATGGGCACTTAACTTCAAACATTAATTTTATCTTTTTCCTCGAATTGCAATTTTAATAAATTATTAAACAATCCATTTTCCAATCTCGACAATTGTTCAAAGGAACCTGATTCCATAATTTTTCCTTTGTTGAGCACAAAGATAGTATCTACATTTCTGATGGTAGAGAGACGGTGTGCAATAATTATGGTGGTGCGGTTTTTCATTAATTCTTCGAGGGCATCCTGCACCAGTTTTTCGCTTTCAGCATCGAGCGAACTTGTTGCCTCATCTAAAATCAGGATAGCGGGATCTTTTAATATTGCCCTCGCAATTGCTATGCGTTGTCGCTGACCTCCCGATAATTTAACGCCGCGTTCGCCAACGATGGTATTTAACTGTTCGGGAAATTGCGTGATAAACTGCCATGCATTTGCTTTTTTTGCCGCTTCAATAAGTTCTTCCTTACTTGCACCGGGTTTACCATAAGTGATATTTTCTCCAATAGTACCTCCAAATAATAAAACTTCCTGTGGAACAACCGCCATATTGTAACGAAGCTGTCGAATAGAATAGGTAGAACTATCTTTTCCATCAAATAATATTTTTCCCTGCTCCAAAGGATATATCTGCATGATCAATTGTGCAATGGTCGATTTTCCTGCTCCGCTATATCCCGCCAACGCAATTTTATCACCGCGATTTACAGTCAGTGAAATTCCATCCAATACATTTATATCTTGTCTTGTTGGATAAGAAAAAGTGATATCTTTTAATTCTATTTTACCCTCTAATTTAATATTTTGATCGGGATCGCTTAAAAGATCTAATTCACTTTTTTCATTTAAAATCTCAAATATTCTTTCAGATGCGCCAACTGTTTTTTGAAGTCGCCCATATAAATCACCTAAACCACCAACGGCGCCACCAATAAATCCGGTATAAAGAACAAAGGAAAAAAGATCTCCTTCAAATATTTCTCCTGCCTTTAATAAAGTTGTGCCGTACCATATAACAGAAACAAACCCTCCGAATAAACCAAGTATTAAAAAAGTGGAAAATCCACCGCGGTTAACGGCGCCTTTAATTCCTGTTTCCACCACTTTTTCCATAAAGGATTTATACCTTTTTGACTCATAATTTTCGTTGGTAAATGTTTTAACGGTATTAATATTTTGTAATGTTTCTTCCACAACCACGTTCGAATTTGCCAATGCATCCTGTCGTTGTTTCGAAATTTTTCGAATAAATTTTCCGTAAAAAACTGCAATTAAAACCAGTACCGGAAAAGTACACATCATCATTAATGTTAATTGCGGAGAGATATAAAATATAAATGCCACGCCAAATACAATAGTAACCATTTGGCGCACAAATTCAGGCAAAGTTGCGCCCAACATATCCTGTAACTGATCTACATCGTTAGTTGATCTGCTCGTTAATTCACCCACCCTTCTGGTTTCATAAAAGGGTATGGGTAAAGTCAGCATTTTATCAAAAAAATTGGTCCGTACATCTGCCATTGCTTTTTCAGAAACTGTTGCGAAAAGATATACCCTGAAAAACGACAATATGGATTGCACCAACAAAGTTGCGATTAAAATAAGTGCAATGGTATTGGTATTATTCATCCATGCGATCGTATTATTTCCTTTAGCAGAATCGATGAGTTTACCCATAAACCAGGGTAATGTCATTGTAGTAAAACTGGATAACAATAAAAATACGATACCTGTTAGAAAGGCACTTCTGTAAGGTCGGATATAACTAAATATCTTTCCTGCGACTTTTAAACTTTGTCGCGAAATTTTTTTCTTATCCCGATCGTCAATGGGGCTATACTTTCTTTTTGGTTCTGACATGAAGGGGTAAAATTATTGTAAATACCTTTAACGACGGGTGAGCAGTGTATTAATTGTGGTGAGTTGACTATGGTTGTGGGATTGCTTCGACAGCTTCGCTGTCTCTCAATGACTTACTTACCCAAAGGGTAAGTAAGTCATTGAGAGGCGCCTCGCCGAAGCAATCCCGACAACCGCACTAAAAGTACCACCCAAACACCCTCCTACTAAGTAATGCCTCCAAATATATCACTCTTCGCCTGTAACAAATCAACATACAGATCATCCCAATTCCTATTCATCGAGTTGATCATATTAATTTTTTGTTTCCGACTTCCACCTTTTATTCGTTTTTCCTCCTCAATTGCCTTTACAATTGTTTCAAAACATTCGAAATAGACTAGTTTATCGATATTATATCTTGCAGTGAAGCTTTTTGGATATTGCTTATTGATATGCGAAGAAATTCGTTGTAATTAATCAGAGGTTACACCAACGTATAACACTGTATTATTCTGATTGGTAATTATATATACCCAGCCACACTTTTTCATTCTTAAAGGATTAACAAGCTAAAAATATGTCAATTTGATGAAGAATTGTCTTATTTATTGATTATTTTTATTCTTGCATGAGAAGGCGGATAATGAAAAAACCCCGCAAAGCGGGGTTTCAAATATCAAATAAAAAATATTTTATTTTACCTGGTTAACAATTGCATCAAAAGCTTCCGGATTATTAGCAGCTAAATCGGCTAAAACCTTGCGGTTAATATCAATGTTATTGAGTTTTAACTTATGCATAAAAGTGCTGTAGGTCATTCCATGCGGACGAACTGCTGCGTTTATACGCACGATCCAGATCTGACGATACATTGGTTTTTTGTCTTTTCTTCCAACATATGCATACTGTAACGCTTTATCTACGGCATTTTTTGCTACTGTTAAAACATTCTTGCGACGGCCCCAATAGCCTTTCGCCATTTTTAATACTTTTTTTCTGCGTGCCCTTGAGGCAACTTTAGGTACTGACCTTGGCATAATTCAAAAATTTATCCTATTGACAATAATCTTTTAATGTTTAATGAATCAGCAGCACTTACGAGACCTGATTGACCCAACTTGTTTTTGCGTTTATTGCTCTTTTTAGTAAGAATATGACGCTTATACGCTTTGTTGCGTTTTACTTTTCCGCTTCCTGTTACCTTGAAACGCTTTTTAGCGCTACTGTTGGTCTTCATCTTCGGCATAATGACTCAATTTATATTTAATCCCGAAACTTCGGGAGCGCAAAGATAGAGTATTGGTTGGAAAGTTCAAAGGGGATGGGAAAGATATTTTGGGAGGGTCGCAGTGGGCGGTCGGCAGTGGAAGTGGCAGTGGCAGTGGGTGGTGGGTGGTTGTAACATGGAAAAATTTGCTCCGCATTAATTTTTTTATTTAAAGTAAACTAAAATTCGCCATGAGTTTGAGTTGTATTTGGCATTTCGGGTAAGAACTGTTAATTTCTTATTTAACGGGAGTTTCAGTCATAAACAGTGAAATTTTTATCATTTGTAGAGCCGCAATGCATTGCGGCTCTACAAATGATAAAAATTTCAACCCAGAGCTAGTCGCAGTTGGAGTGGACAGTTTCACAACCCAGAACTCAGAACCCAAACTTTTTTAAACCGGCTTCTTCCCTTGCACCGCCTTAGGCATGAGCGTGATAAACATCCTTTTACCTTCCATTTTAGGTAATTGATCGGGAACGCCAACTTCTTCGAGGCGCTGGGCGAATTTGAGTAAAAGCACTTCTCCTTGTCCTTTAAATGCAATGGCACGGCCTTTAAACATAACGTAAGCGCGAACTTTATTGCCTTCGATCAGGAAATTTTCCGCGTGTTTCGATTTGAATTCAAAATCATGATCATCGGTATGCGGAGTGAAGCGGATTTCTTTCATCTCCTGCTTCTTAGTTTTAGCCTTTAGCTCTTTTTCCTTTTTCTTCTTTTCGTAGACAAATTTCTGAAAATCTACAATGCGGCAAACAGGAGGATCGGCATTTGGGGAAATTTCCACCAATTCCATTTCCAGATCTTCTGCCATTTTTATGGCTTCCTGTACTGTAAATATGCCTGATTCAATATTTTCGCCCACAACCCTCACTTTGGGGTGGCGAATGTCTCTTCCGATCTTGTATTGACTGCGTTCGTCGTTTCTCCTGAAATAGGGATTGTAGGGTCTTCTTTGGTTTTGCAAATGGTTAAATTTTTATTGAAAAATTGTTTTTACTTCTTCGTTTATCATTTTGGCGAAATCTTCAATGGTCATACTGCCTTTGTCTCCTTCACCGTGTTTCCGCAATGAAACAGTATTATTGTTCATTTCGTTCTCTCCAACAATAAGCATGCAAGGAATTTTTTTCATCTCCGCATCTCTTATTTTTCTTCCGATCTTCTCACTTCGAGTGTCGAATGTGGTGCGAATTTCGTGATTTTTTAAAACATTTATAAGGCTTTCACAATATTCGTTGAATTTATCGCTGATTGGGAGCACTGCAACTTGCACTGGAGCCAGCCAAACCGGGAAATTTCCGGCATAATGTTCCAACAAAAATCCGATGAAACGCTCATGCGTGCTCAATGGCGCGCGATGTATCACCAAAGGCATTTTTGCAGTATTGTCTTTATCTATATATGTCAAACCAAATCGCAGTGGTTGCCCAAAATCAACCTGATTGGTAGCCAGAGTGAATTCGCGCCCAATTGCTGAATAGATCTGTATGTCTATTTTTGGTCCGTAAAAAGCAGCTTCATCCGGTATTTCCACAAATGGAATTCCTGCGGAAATCATCACACTGCGCACCATATCTTCTGTTTTCTTCCACAAGTCCGGATTATCGAGGTATTTCTGCCCCAGTTTTGCCGGATTATGGGTTGAAAATCGCATCACATATTTTTCTATACCGAATATCTTAAAATAATTAAGATACATATCATTAACCGCCTTAAATTCCTTTTCAAATTGTTCTTCCGTGCAATAAATATGTGCATCGTTCATATTCATTCCCCTTACACGCATCAAACCAAATAAAGCACCACTTTCTTCGTAGCGATAACACATTCCATATTCTGCAAAACGCAAGGGAAGGTCGCGATAACTTCTGGGTAATGCGGAAAATATTTTATGGTGATGCGGGCAATTCATTGCCTTTAAATAATATTTTACACCCTCCAATTCCATAGGTGGATACATGCTATCTGCATAATATGGTAAATGTCCGCTAGTTAAATAAAGCTCTTCTTTTGCAATATGCGGAGTTTTCACCCTTAAATATCCTGCCTGATCTTCTTTTCTTTTTGCAAGTTTTTCCAGTTGTTCAATTATAGCGGCTCCATTTGGCATCCAAAGAATAAGCCCTTGTCCAACAGCATCATCCGTAGTATAAATTTCAAGTTCCTTTCCCAATTTGCGATGATCTCGTTTTTTTGCTTCCTCCAGCATTAATAAATGCGCATCAAGTTCACTTTGTTTTGGAAATGTGATGCCGTAAATACGGGTGAGCATTTTATTTTTTTCATTTCCTCTCCAATAAGCACCTGCAATATTTAAAAGTTTAATTGCTTTAATTATTCCGGTTTCAGGAATGTGAGGACCTTTACACAGATCAACAAAATTTCCCTGTTCGTAAAAGGTGATGGAACCATCCTGAAGGTCATTAATAAGTTCCAGTTTATATTCATCTCCCTTTTCAGTAAAAAATTTAATTGCATCAGCTTTAGAAACATTCTTTCTTCCAAAAACAGAATTTTTCTTAGCGAGCTCCTTCATTTTATTTTCAATAACCGGAAGGTCTTCTTGCGTCAAAATTTTTCCACCAAGATCAATATCATAATAAAATCCGCTATCGATAGCAGGTCCGATGCCAAATTTCACACCGGGGAATAATTCTTCCAAAGCCTCTGCCATTAAGTGAGCGCTGGAGTGCCAGAATGTTGTTTTACCTTTCTCGTCATCCCATGTTAATAATTTTATGGAAGCATCTGTATTAATAGCTCTCGTGAGATCCCACGCCTCACCGTTTACTTCTGCACTAATTATTTTTCTTGCCAATCCTTCACTAATCGATTTGGCAATTTCAAGGGAAGTTACTCCTTGGTTAAATTCTCTGCTGGTTCCATCCGGAAATGTGATCTTTATCATCTGCTATTTTTCTGTTAATTGTAATAAACGTTCTTCTGCCATTTTTAAATCAGGGTCTAAATTTAAGGCTTGATTGTATAACGATATAGCCTCCTCTGTTCTTTTAAATTCTTCTGCACATAAACCCTTTCCATAATAACTCATCGCTTTTGCCGGTGCTTGTCTGATTGCAAGTTCGTAAAAACGATATGATTTTTCAATGGAATCTATCCCGTAATAAATGGTAGCAAGATTGTAAATTGCATCAGCATCTTGCGGGTTTCGGGTGATAATATTTTTATAATAATTTATTGCATTTGTAATTTCACCCCTGTCCTGATAAAATTTTGCAATCGCATAATAGGCCTCTGAACTTGTATCATTTATAGCGATCGCATTATTCAGATATTTAATCGCAATAGGGTCATTTTTATCGGCATAGGCAGTGCCAAGTTGCATGTATGCACTGTAATAATCGGGATCAACTTCTATGGTAGTTTGGAAACTGGAAAGTGCACTAACGGTATCACCGGTTTCTTTAAAAATAATTCCTTTATAAAAATATGCATCAGCATTCTGAATATCTATTTTAAGCACGGAATTAAATGCTTCCAGCGATTTTTTATATTCCGGTTTAGGGAGAAATAAATAATTGAGGCCGAGATTGGTTAAAATATCAATATTTTGCGGATCGGTTTTTAGGTAATCCTGTAATATTCCAATAGCGCCATCGGCATTATTTGCCTCGAATAAACAATCGCTCAAACCCAATGCGTAGGATGCATTTGTTGAATCCATCTGATAGGCTTTTTGATAGTCGAACAATGCATATTTAACATTCCCAAAATTCAGATATTCATTCGCCCGCAGAAAATACAGGTCGGCATTTTGGGGCGATTTTTTTAATTGATTGGATAGATCTGCAATTTGAGGCGTTAGTTTTTCCATCATCTCCAATGAATCATCTGCGTTTCCATTACCTTTTGATAAGTTAAAAATTTTATTATCCGAAAGTAGGAAAAAGCCCACGATCAGCAGTAAAACTGCTGCTCCACTTATGATCCATCTCTTTGAAAACATGATGCAAAGTTACATTTTAAACATATTAAAGTGATGTTGTTGCAGTAAAATCAGGTGTTGTGATTAATTTTGCCGCAGAAATTTAAAAAATGAAACAGATCAATTCGGCAATCCTTGCGTTATTTTTAATTATAAATTTGAATTCAGGGTGTAAAAAAACCAATAAAGCGGAGGATAATGAATCCGCATCTCCGGTGGTTGAAAAGAAAGATACGCTTACCTATCCGCAGGAAAAACATCTTAAAAATTTAAAACAACTCACTTTTGGTGGTGATAATGCAGAGGGATATTTCAGTTTTAACAGTGAAATGATCGTTTTTCAGCGAAGAAATGCAAACGAAAATGTGCCTTGCGATCAGATCTATTATGGAGAAATTCCGACAGATGACTCGCGTTTTGAGTATAGTCTTTTAAGTACAGGAAAGGGAAGAACTACCTGTAGTTATTTTTTACCGGGAAATGATAAGGTTTTGTACGCTTCAACCCATGCAAAAGTAGATACTTGTATGCCTGATCCCGATAAAAGTAAAGGATATTTATGGGGAGTACATTCAAGTTATGAAATTTATATCGCCGACCTTAAAGGAAATATTTTGCAACAATTGACTGACAATAATTTTTATGATGCGGAAGCTGTTGTTTCCCCGAAGGGAGAGAAAATATTATTTACAAGCAGCAGAAGTGGTGATCTTGAATTATGGACCATGACCCTCGACGGAAAGGATCCAAAACAAATTACAAATGGATTAGGATATGATGGCGGTGCTTTTTTCTCCCCTGACGGAAGTAAAATTATTTTCCGTGCAAGCCGACCTGCAACAGCGGAAGCAAAAAAAGAATATAAAGACCTTTTAAAAGAGGGTTTTGTGAAGCCAACCGCAATGGAATTATATATTTGTAATACCGATGGCAGTGAATTAAAACAAATTACCGACCTGGGTGGCGCAAATTGGGCTCCATTTTTTCACCCTTCCGGAAATAAGATTATTTTTTCCAGCAATCATACTACCAAACGAGTTCCCTTTAATTTATTTATGATAAATCTCGATGGAACAGGTTTGGAACAAATAACTTTTGATACCATATTTGATTCTTTTCCAATGTTTAGTTACGATGGAAAGAAATTAATATTTGCAAGTAACAGAAATACCGGAGGTTCAAGAGATACTAATTTATTTATTGCCGATTGGGTAGATTAATTTATGAGCATTATTTATGAAAACGATAATTAAAAATGCACTCCTTGTAAATGAAGGGAAAATTTCTTCCCGAGATGTATTAATAAATGATGGTCGTATTCAGAAAATAGATAACCATATACAAGTTGCCGAAAATTGCACTGAAATAAATGCAGAAGGATTGTATTTATTGCCCGGGATCATCGACGATCAGGTGCACTTCAGAGAACCGGGACTTACACATAAAGGAGAAATTTTTACAGAAAGCAGGGCTGCAGTAGCCGGGGGAGTTACCAGTTTTATGGATATGCCGAATGTTTATCCCCCCTCACTTACCCAAGAGTTATTAGAACAGAGATATTTATTAGCTGCGAAAAGGTCTATCGCTAATTATTCCTTTTACATGGGCGTGAGTAACGACAATGTGGAAGAAGTTTTAAAAACTGATCCGAAAACGATTTGTGGAATTAAAATTTTTATGGGTTCCTCCACTGGAAATATGTTGGTGGATGATAAAAATACTTTGGAAAATCTATTTAGAAATGCACCTACATTAATTGCTACACATTGCGAAGACGAAGCAACTATTTTGCATAATCTTGAATTGGCTGAGGAAAAATTCGGTGATGATATTCCGATTCATTATCACCCGATTATCAGAAATGAAGAAGCATGTTTTCGTTCTTCCTCTTTTGCGGCTGAACTCGCTAAAAAATGGAATACAAGGTTGCATATTTTACATATCAGCACAGGGGAAGAAGTAATTTTATTTGATAATAAAATTGCCTTAAAAGATAAACGATTAACTGCAGAGGTGTGCGTGCATCATTTATTTTTTAATGCCGATAATTATTTCGAATTAGGGAACCGGATAAAATGGAATCCTGCAATAAAGGATAAAAAACATCAGCCGCTTTTATTCGAAGCTTTATTAAACGATCATTTTGACGTAATAGCAACTGATCATGCTCCACATACATGGGAAGAAAAGTCTAAATCATATCGCAAATGTCCGGGTGGAGGGCCATTGGTACAACACAGTTTGCTTATGATGCTGGATTTTTATTTTAAAGGAAACATATCGCTGCAAAAGATCGTGGAAAAGATGAGCCATAATGTTGCAACCTGTTTCGATATAGTTGATCGTGGTTTTATTCGTGAAGGATATTTTGCCGATCTTATATTAGTTGATCTATCTACTGATCAAAGAGTAACAAAAGAAAATTTATTGTATAAATGCGGATGGAGTCCATTGGAGGGTAGAACCTTTAAGGGTCAAATTAAAACTACGTTCGTAAATGGGAACATAGTGTATGACCATGGGAAAATTATTGAATCTGCAAGTGGTTCCCGGTTGTTGTTTAATAGTTGAAGATTTTTAAACTACCATTTATTCTGGGTCAAATTCATTTTCTGGGGAGCATCTGTCATTTCAATATCATCATTTATC
>CAZXBG010000142.1:0-9854 GCA_964638865.1 uncultured Chitinophagales bacterium
CCTTTCCGCCTTTCCGGCAATTCATCCATTAAGCAAACTTAATTTACTTATTCAAAACAAAAGTAGTAACACAAGGATAATGATCACTCGATCTTTCTTTTATCCTTTTAAAATCAACAATATCAAATTTATCTTCATCAAATAACTGATAATCGATACGAATAAAAGGAAAAGGCGCATAAGTAGCCCCTATACCAAATCCCTTTTGTAAAAATGCATCCTGCAAATCTTCACTCATTTTGCGATAAGTATAAGAAACAGGAGTGTCATTAAAATCGCCACAGGAAATAATTGGATGAGGAGATTTTTTTAAATAAATGGATACAGTATCAGCCTCTTGAGCGCGCAAAGCATAACTCATTTTTAATTTATTGGTGATCCTTTCAGCATCAAAATCAGTTTGTGCCTCATTGCTGGCTTCAATAAAATCAAGATCATAGTGACTTAATTGTGTGGATTGAAGATGGGAACAAAACACTCGAATCGTATCATTTTCTATTAACAGGTCGGCGTAAATTGTGGAATTTAATCTGCTGAGCGATAAATATTCTAAATGCCCCGAATTGATTACCGGGAATCTTGAAAGTATAATCAATCCAAAACTCCTTGTCGATTTTGAATTCTCATAAGCCTTATAATAATATTGGTGTTTCAGCCCTGTAGCAGCTACTACCATGTCCAAATTGCTTTTTTCCGTTGGATGATTATGGTAGGTATTAAATTCTTCCAGACAAACAATATCGGGTTTTGATTCCGCTATATTGGAAATTATTTCCTCTCTGTGCAGATATTTGCCATCTTTATTGTAGGCATCAAATCCTTGTACATTGTATTGTAAAATTGTGTATATTTTTTTCCCATCTGTATCTGTTTTTCTTAATGAGCCTGTTGCAAAATAACTTCGGTGTGCATTAAATCCTAAAATTAAAAATACAAGTAAAACATAAAACACTTTCTTCCGGATAAAAAACCATATCAGCATAAAAAAAAGATATGCCACTAAAACAGGAATATATCCTAATCCAATAAATGCAATCGGCCAAAAACTTTCGGGACTTATATACATTGCCATATAAGCACTTAAAAGGAGCATTAAATTAAGGATAGTAAAAAATAATATTAATTTATGCCACCACTTCATTTCTTATTGCTTATTTTAAATAAAAAATCCTTTTCCGCTTTGCTCAGGCTGTCGTAACCACCCACTTTTATTTTATCCAGAATGGCATCTGTTTTTGCCTGGTCCTGTAGGTCTTTTTCATCCCTGCCCATAGCTGTTTTTTTAGGAGTTGGGTTGCTGTTGACATATACAACCTTTGGTTTCTTTTTTTCAAATAATCGAAAAATAAAATTTTCAAACTTTGGCCACCATTCAAACCAGGGATGTCCACTTTGATAAGATCGGATAAATAAATATCCTGTAAGTGCTCCACCGAGATGTGCTACATGTCCACCTAAATTATATTCAGATGGAATGCTTAAAAGATCAATTACCACAACCAATAAGGCAATATATTTTAATCTGACAGGACCGATAAAAATAATATTTACACTATAATTTGGCACCAGGGTTGCTGCAGCAAGCACTATTGCCATAACTCCTGCCGATGCCCCAACCATCGGAATACCTATAAGAGGTTTTAGAGAAGGTACGAGATTATAGGTTGCAATTGCCACAAACGTTCCTGCCAATCCTCCCAAAATAAATAAAGGCCAGGAGTTTTTCTGCGAAATAAAATCAATGAATATCCTACCAAAAAAGAAGAGGTAAAGCATATTGCTTAGAATATGAAAAATATCCTCCGGGTCATGCATTAACATTGCTGTAAATAATGTCCAGGGTTTGGTGATTAAAACATTAAGGTCGGTACTTACCCAAAACCATTTGCTTAAAAAAACAACATATTCCTCTTTAAATCCTCCAAAATAAGCTATTAAAAAAATAATGGATTGTGCGGCAAATATCAATACATTCACCAGCAATATTTTCATTATTGCGTTTCCATGCCTGAATTGATATTTAATATCGTCGCTGATATTCATTAATAAAAACGTCGTTTATTTCTTCCCCAAAATTTTATCAGTAAAAATCCAAATAAGGCTCCTCCCAGATGTGCAAAGTGTGCTACGTTATCAGTAGGACTGTTTACAAATCCAAAATAGATCTCCACTGCAATTAATATGATTACAAGGTATTTGGCTTTTATCGGAAATAATAAATATACATATAAAAGTGTATTTGGGAATAACATGCCATAAGCGATCAAAATTCCATAAACCGCTCCTGAGGCGCCAACTGTTGGTGCAAAACACGATGCAATTTTACTTAATTGAGCTTGTGAATAATTTCCCGAGATCATATCGCCACTTATTGTTACATCCGGATTCAAAGTTCCCACAGCATTATATAATTGATATGCATTTACGCCCATGTGCAGCAATGCAGCACCAAAACCGGTGATTAAAAAAAATGTTAGAAATCTTTTCGGACCCCAAACATTTTCCAAAACGGAGCCAAACATCCACAACGCAAACATATTAAAAAATATATGTCCCAAATTAGCATGGGTGAACATATGTGTTACGATCTGAAAGGGTTTAAAATCCGGAGCTGTTGGAAAATACAATGCAAGTTTTCCCATCAGATCAGGAAATACCAGTGTAGCCAAAAAAATTAATCCGTTTAGAATCAATAAATTTTTTATTACCGGAGGTAAATAATTAAAACGTGTAAATTGAAAATTCGACATCTATATTTTAATTGTTTTTCTGAAATTGTTTAGCTAATTCGTCAAGCGAAAATGTTGTAAAGGTTAAAGTTCCGAATGGAGAAACAAAAGGTGTAGCGCAAGCAAATAACTGATCGGTTAAATGGCGCATTCCGCGTTCATCCAGTTTTTGTCCGCGTTTAATGGAATTTGATCTCGCAAGTGATTTTGCAATACCTTCGTGTTTGTGCAATTTTAATCCGGCTTTATCCTCCTTAAATTGTTCTATAAGATCTTCTATTACTTTTTGTTCGTTGCCATTTTCAAATTCAACCGGCACTCCATGAATTACAAAAGTTTCTTTCCCAAAAGGTTGAATATCAAATCCAAGGTTATTAATATCATTTAATAATGCAAGTAATATCGCCGCATCAGCTCCCGATAACGTTAAACTTTGGGGAAATAATTGTTGCTGTGTATGGTGTTTTTTGTTGTGCAACTGTGATAGGTATTTTTCAAACAAAACTCTTTCATGTGCAGCTTGCTGATCAATCACAATAAACCCCGATTTTATTTGTGCAACAATATATTGATTGTGTATTTGAAACGAAGGCGTTGTTTCTGCATTATATCCGAATATCCTCTCTTCATTTCCACCTGTTTTTTCTTGTTCCTTATTTTCAACTGTAGTTAATTCGCGATCAAATTTTTTAGGTTGAAAATCAGGAAAATTTGACTTCTCAAAAGCGGGATTTTCATTCATCCTACTTTCGTAGGTTTTAAACGAAAGATTTTTGGAGACAGTATCCTGAGGTTGTTTTTTGTAAAAACTTGGGAGATTGGCAAAGGTTGGATCCAGACTAAAATCTAAAGTAGGTGTTACACTGTATTGCGCCAAAGCATGACGCACACCGGCTTGAATAAAGGTGTATATAATACGTTCGTCCTCAAACTTAATTTCTTGTTTTGTCGGATGTACATTCACGTCAATACGAGACGGATCAATATCTATATAAATTGTATACAAAGGATAATTTCCCTCTACAATAAGATCATTATATACACTCATTACTGCATGGTGCAAATAAGGACTTCGGATATATCGGTTATTTACAAAAAAGAATTGTTCTCCCTTGGTTTTTTTAGCAGAGTCCGGTTTGCCGATAAAACCCCTAATATTTGCAACCGAAGTATTTTCTTCTATCGGCACTAATTTTTCATTGTAATTACTTCCGAATAAATGAATTACCCGCTGGCGATAATTACCCGGTTTTAAATGGAATAATTCTATCCCGTTGTTCTGCAAACTGAAAAAAATGCCGGGATGTGCCAAAACAACACGTTCAAACTCATCAATAATGTGTTTTAATTCTACGGTATTCGATTTTAAAAAAGTTCTCCTGGCCGGAACATTATAAAACAGGTTTTTCACCGAAATATTACTGCCACCGGCACATTGCACCTGTTCCTGACTAATAATATCAGATCCTTCAATCACAATACGTGTTCCGGTTTCCTCCTCCTGCAATCTGGTTTTGAGGTCAACTTGCGCAATTGCAGCAATACTGGCCATCGCTTCCCCGCGGAAACCTTTGGTTTTTATCTTAAAAATGTCCTCCGCAGTTCTAATTTTGGAAGTAGCATGGCGTTCAAAACACATGCGGGCATCGGTAACACTCATGCCGCTGCCATTGTCAACCACCTGAATCAGCGTTTTTCCTGCCTCTTTCACCATCAGTCTGATCTCTGTAGCACCGGCATCTACAGCGTTTTCCAGCAATTCCTTCACAGCAGAAGCAGGTCGCTGGATTACTTCTCCCGCGGCTATCTGATTTGCTATCGAATCCGGTAATAAATGAATTATATCTGCCATGTATGCCTCAACCTCTCTGAACTAAATTATTTCTGCAAAGTTGTATCAAAAAAAACAAGTTCATCGTTTCTTTGCAAATAAAGATAATTCCTTTGAACTATTGTCTTAAATTTAGTGATGATAACAACAGTTTATGTGTAAATACGCTCTGTTGGCATAAAGTTCGAACTACTTTTGCAAATAGTTTAAAGTCATAGTTAAAATCGCAATACTTGTATCCAAGATTTTTATTCATTTTAATATTTACCATAGGTTTTGCATCGGCATCTTTCCGTGTACAACCGCCTGAAATTGATACAGATAAGAAAATTGCGTACTACGATCAAAATTATCCTTGGGTAGATTCCCTCCTGCAGGTGATGACCCTGGATCAAAAGATCGGGCAACTTTTTATGGTTGCGGCTTATTCCAATAAAGATGCAGTGCATGTAAAAGAAGTGGAAACGCTTATTAAAAAATATCAAATTGGCGGACTCATTTTTATGCAGGGCGGACCAATGCGGCAGGTGAAACTGACAAATAATTACCAAAGTATGTCCAAAATTCCGCTTATGATAGCAATGGACGCGGAATGGGGGCCTGCAATGCGACTGGATTCTGTAATTTCTTTCCAGCGCCAACTCACTTGGGGTGCTATGAGCAACGATTCTACCGTTTATGAGGTTGGTGAACTCATTGCACAACAACTTAAAAGGTTGGGTGTCCATTGCAATTTCGCACCGGTAATCGACGTAAATAATAATCCGCAAAATCCAGTTATTGGCGATCGGTCTTTTGGGGAGAATAAATATAATGTGGCTTTAAAGGGGTTGATGTACATGAATGCACTGCAGGATAATAATATTCTTGCATGCGGAAAACATTTTCCGGGACATGGTGATGTAACAACCGATAGTCATGTTACGTTGCCAATTATAAATCATTCGTATGAACATCTCGATTCGCTGGAATTATTTCCTTTTAAAATTTTAATGAATGAAGGTTTAGGATCTATTATGTTGGCGCATTTATATATTCCTTCTCTAGATAGTGTAAATAACCATGCTTCGTCCATATCAAAAAAAATTGGAACAGATCTCTTACGCGATACACTTGGTTTTCGTGGATTAGTTTTCAGCGATGCATTAAATATGAAAGGCGTGAGTGCATATTATGAAACCGGTGAACTGGAAGTAAAAGCATTTTTAGCAGGAAACGATTTTTTATTATTTAGCGAAAATGTTCCACTCGCTTACGAGTCGATAAAAAAAGCAATTGAAATTGGGGTTATCACCGAGGAAAGATTAGATGAAAGCGTGCGCAGAATTTTAAAGGCAAAAGCATTCGTTGGATTAAATAAATATAAACCGGTGAAATTGCAAAATGTAACCCTTGATCTTAATTCTGATAAAGCAACATTATTAAAAAGAAAAATCACCGAAAATAGTATAACACTTGCAAATGGCATTGACAGTCTTATTCCATTCAAAAAAATTGACACCCTATTTATTGCTTCTTTAAGTGTAGGAAATGGTAAAAAATCTACTTTTCAGGAGTATCTCGGTAAATATATTAAAATAGATAATTATCAGATAAGTAAAGATGCAGATCCCGCTACTTTTATTCAGATGTACGAAAAACTGAAATCATATGAAGTGGTGATAGTTGGATTGCACGATATGAAACGCTCGCGAATAAGTGATTATGGAATTACTGCCAATACGGAAAATCTGATTGGGAAACTTTCCCTGATTACCAAAACTGCAGTTGTTGTTTTCGGAACTCCTTATGCACTTGAAAAATTTGAGACTGCGCAATATCATATCGTAGCTTATGATGATGATGCGTATACGCAGCAGGCAACTGCTATGGCTATGTTTGGGGCAATTCCATTTGATGGAAAATTACCTGTTGGGTCCGGAATATTTTTAGCCAACGACGGCGTGCAAACAGGTTCATTAAACAGATTAAAATATACTATTCCGCAAGAGGTTGGAATGGATGTTCGTTATTTAAATAAAATTGATTCTATTGCAAAAGCATGTATTGCAGTGCAGGCAGCACCGGGCTGTCAGGTATTGGTTGCAAAAAACGGAAAAGTAATTTGGGATAAAGCATATGGATATTATAAATACGATAAAAAAACACCGGTAGAACTAAACAGTATTTACGATCTCGCTTCTGTTACAAAAACAACAGCAACAGTTTCCATGCTGATGAAATTATATAGCGATAGTTTACTCGATCTTTCCAAAACCGTTGTTGATTATTTACCGGAAACGAAAGGAACAGCAATTGCAAATTTAAAACTCAGCGATATATTAATACATCAATCAGGACTTGTTGCATGGATTCCTTTTTATAAAAAAACTTTAAAAGAAGATGGAACTATTGATCCTTCCTATTATAATCAGTCGAAAATAAAAGGTTTCACAACTTTGGTTGCAGATGGATTATATATGCGTGATGATTACAAGGATACTGTATGGAGTTTAATTCAAAACAAACCCTTAAAGGAAAAAAATAATTATGTATACAGCGATCTCGGACTCTATATTTCAAAACGTATAGCCGAAAAAATAGCCGGAGTGCCTTTGGATAAATTTGTAAATTCCATGTTTTATGCTCCAATGGGTATGCAAACAACTTGTTTTAATCCATTAAATAATTTCGATAAGGCGAGAATTGTTCCTACGGAAAACGATAATTATTTCCGTTACCAAACTGTGCAGGGTTATGTACACGATATGGGTGCTGCAATGATGGGTGGTGTAGAAGGCCATGCCGGATTATTTTCCAATGCGGAAGATCTTGCAATATTATATCAGATGCTCTTAAACGGAGGAAATTATGGTGGACAGCAGTATTTGCCGGAGCAAACGATTAACGCCTGGACAAAAAAACAAAGCAGTATTTCACGTCGCGGAATGGGATTTGATAAACCGGATCTCATCAATACATCTCCTTGCAGTAAGTATGCATCCGCCGAAACTTTTGGCCATCAGGGATTCACGGGAATTTGTGTTTGGGCAGACCCGAAATACGATCTTTTATACATTTTTCTTTCAAACCGTGTGCAACCAACAGCCGATCCAAATAAACTGAGTTCTGAAGGCATCCGAAATAAGATCATGGATGTAATTTATGAAAGTTTTTTGAGTCAGGGTGTTGTTGGTGGTGCAGCAAGTGATTAAATATGGTAAACAACCGAATCATTTTATTTTGGAGTTATGTATTTTTATTAATATTCTTTACTATTATATTATTTGGTTTGGGATTAGAGCCCTATATGCTCAGATATACCTTGGGTTTTCCAATATTTATTTTTATTAAACCATTTCAATTAGATTCGTTTCTTGTTTTATTCTTAATATTTTTAGCAAATTGTTTTATTCAGTTTATTTTTATATCTACTTTTTATGAATTGCTGCGTGATGGATTTAAACTTAAAACTGGAATTGATTAGAACCATTAGCAAAATATTTTTTTGCCACGAAGGCACAAAGGTTTCTCAAAGTTTTCAATGAATGTAAACTATATTAATACAAATAATTCCTCTTTGTGCTTTCGTGGCAATTTTTAAATGTATATGCAAAGGCAGAATGTCAAAATAGTTTGCCTATTATTTTTTGCCACGAAGGCACTAAGGCGCAAAGGTTTAACGAAGTTGAGTAAATGTATTATTAAATAAAGACATTGCAATATTATAGTATATTCTCTTTGAGTTTACTTTGCGCCTTTGCGTGAAAAAAAATAATGTCACGCAGAGGCGCAAAGCCGTAAAGAAAAAATAAATGTAAATTTTAATTTAAAAATAACATTGCGGGATAAAATAAATGAGATCCGCATTTTAAACACATACTACATCTTTGCGTCTTTGTGACTTAGGGGCAATTTTTATACTTTTATGCAAAGGAAGAATGTCATTTATGGTAAACCTTGTTGCACAATATAATATCATAAAAGGGGTTAAAATTTTATGGAAATACATTCGTCAGCGTGTTAGTAAACAATCCATTCATTGAGTTGTTGATTTCAGGATTCAACTTTTTAGGGAACAAATTACTATTCAAAATGCTTATTAAACCCATTACCTTCACACTATGAAAATTGGAATTGTTTGTTACCCAACCTACGGAGGAAGCGGAGTTGTAGCCACAGAACTTGGAAAAGCCTTAGCCGATAAGGGTTACAAAGTACATTTTATCACCTATAAACAGCCTTTTCGCCTTGATTCGTTCCACGAGAATATCTTTTTTCATGAGGTGAACTTCAGCAATTATCCTCTTTTTGAATATCCGCCGTACGAAACTGCACTCGCAAGTAAGATTGTAGATGTTGCCCTTTTTGAGAAACTCGACCTCTTGCATGTGCATTATGCAATACCGCATGCAAGTGCTGCTTATATCGCAAAACAAATTCTCAAAGAAAAAAATTTTCACCTCCCATTTATCACCACCTTGCATGGTACTGATATTACTTTGGTGGGTAAGGATGAGACTTTTATTCCTGTTGTAACATTTTCTATCAACCAAAGTGATGGAATTACCTCCGTTTCGCAAAGCTTAAAGGATGATACCTACGCAAATTTTGAAATTGTTAAGGACATAGAAGTAATTCCGAATTTTATAGATTTCAGTAGATTTAAAAAATTAGATAAAGAACATTTCCGCCAGGTAATTGCAAAAAACGGAGAAAAAATAATTGTCCATACTTCCAATTTCAGGAAAGTAAAAAGAGTGGATGATGTTGTACGGATTTTTTGCAGGATAAAGGAACAAATTCCCGCGAAATTATTATTGATCGGCGATGGTCCTGAACGTCAAAATGTAGAAAAATTAACGCGTCAGGTGTGTATGGATGACGATGTTTATTTTTTAGGCAAACAAGAAGCAGTGGAAGAATTATTAGCAATTGCCGACTTATTTATTCTCCCATCAGAGACAGAAAGTTTTGGACTTGCAGCTTTGGAAGCTATGGCTTGTGAAGTACCTGTTATTTCTTCTAATACCGGCGGTATTCCCGAAATCAATATTCATGGTGTTACCGGTTATTTAAGCAATGTGGGCGATGTGGATGATATGGCAAAAAATGCTTTACTTATTTTAAAGGACGAAGAAACTTTAAATAAATTCAAAAAAAATGCAATCATGCAGGCGAATAAATTTTCGCTGGAAAATATTTTGCCACAGTATGAAGCGTATTATAAAAAAGTGCTTGCGCAAGGTGGAGAAATAGGATATAGGAAATAAGACTTAGGACACAGGATACAGAATGAGTTATGAGTTATGAGT
>CAZXBG010000143.1:0-5893 GCA_964638865.1 uncultured Chitinophagales bacterium
TTAAATAATCTGATATGGCTATTGCAAATGCATTTGCAAATTGAGTTCTGTTTACCTCACTGTTTCTGATTCCGGTGTAATTTAATTCCATTTGTACTCCATTAATATTAACTCCGGTTGCCTAACAGGTATGGTTTGCGGTTATATACTCCCCGCTGAAATAATTGTTAGTTGTGCCCGAAAAAGGTATTGTTTCGCGTGGAACGGTTAGGTAACTTAGGTTTGACAATAGTGTTCCAAAAGATGCAGGTCCTCTTAAAAGCTCTGCTTGTGTATAATTATTTACAATATTAATCGCCAAGTTTTTTATAGAGGTGAAATTGATATATTGATTTGTGTTTAAAATACTATCCGGCAGTTCTAATTCGTCATCTTAAAGTAAATATCCTAACTCAATTCTTTGAATTCGGTTGCCATAACCATGTAAGTCAACAAAAAATGTGTTGTTGTTATATTGTTGATTTGCAGAAATACGAGCAATATTATTAAAATCATGAAATTCATTTCAAGCTGTTTCTGCTTCGGAGTTCCCACAAACATCATCAGTTATATTTCAATTTCAGTCAAGTTTGTTATGCTTTAAGTGACAAATAATTTAGTATGGGTAGCCACCTGTTTGCGCATATAACGCATTCTTAATTTCCTAAGCTGTTTTAATATTAAAAATATCATTGGCATACAGAGGTTCATTACAAGTTTTATCAGAAATGGTTGCCGGTTCTAAATCACCTCCATGCGATACAGAGATAATAATTGGTAAAGAACCAACTTAGTATTAAATGCGGAATCCGAAGTAATTGGATTGCTATTCTGAATGTCTTGCTTATTGCAGGAGGCATTTTGAAATATAAAAAAAATATTGACATGCAGATGACTCAATTTATATGGAATGAAATTTTTCATCTTTTGAAATTTGAATGTAAAATTAATTAACATTACTGCCAGGCTGTCAGGGTATATTTTCAAACAATATTATAGCAGTTAAGAGCTGCCCATGACATCAGTTTGTTTCATCTGTAAAGTAATGTCGTGCAGTATCTGGAAAGTATTATCCCATATTGTTTTATTTTGCAAAAAGTGACAATATTGCTTAAAATAGTAACCTAAATACAAAGTGATCGCTGAAAATGCGAACAGCTATTCTATTGCTCAGGCGATAAAAATCAGCAATTACGCGATTAAAAAACAAAATAATTACAGGTATAAATTTATTTTTCGATTGGAAAACAAATAGGGCAAAAAATAAGTATTACCCCGCATTAATTCTTGCCATAAACGACAGCGAAATTATTCAATTCCCTTACATCGATAATTTTATACACGCGGTCCACCGAAACATCTTCCAACATAGGATTAAATAGAAACATCGTGAGAAATGAAGCTGTGTTTAATGCTTATATTTTGCGTGTAGTTTTTAGTAATCGCTCTTAAAATAAACAAAAAAAGTAGAACCGTTGCCGATAACGCTTTCAACTTCAATCTTACCTCCCTTATCGGTTAGCATTCTGTTTACAATATATAAACCTACTCCTGTGCCTTCAACATCAGGGTTTATTCTTGAAAATTTATCAAATACTGTTTTATGATGTATTTTATCGATACCTATTCCATTGTCGTTAATAGAAAGAACTACATAATCTGCCTTCTTCTCGGTAGTTATCAATATTTTTAAAGGTTCATCAGTTTTTTTATATTTAATGGCATTACTTAGAAGATTAAAAACAATGCTCCTTAAATTTTTTCGTGAAAACAGTATCTCTGATGTATTGAATTGGGTTTGTATGTCAATCCCGTTATTGTAGATGTCATTTCTTAAAGCAAGTATTACATCCTGAAATATATGTTCAATATTCAGTCGCTCATCTTCATTGGGTATCCTCGAATCTACTTTAATATGCGCAGTAAAGTCTTCCAGTAATGTTTTCATATTTTTGGAAGCTCTTGTTAGCGTTTCAATCCATGTCGTAAATTGTTCTGTATCCTTATTATTATATGCATCCATTAACTCATCTGCAAGTAATACAATTGTTGAAAGTGGCTGCCTTATGTCGTGGGATAATGTATAAAGTAAAGTGTCATGCTCGGCATTTAATCTTTCCAGTTCGTTTAAAATAGCAATCCGTTTTGTAATATCTACAAAAGTTATGATTACACCGTTAGTTTTATTTTCCTTTCTAATTATATAAGGCAAAATATTCATTTGGAACCACCTTTTGTCCGTTGTTTGAACTTCCTTTTCAAGAATTTCCCCTTTCGTAATTACTTCGTTTATATTTTCTATTAAAGTAGGATATCGAATATTATCTGATACGTCTTGAATATTTTTGTTAATATCAGCATTGGTCAAAGTAAATTGTTTCATAGCCGGGGGCGTAAATTTCCTTAGTATAAGATTGCCGTCTACAAATAATTGCGGAATAATGGTATTAGAAAAATAGTTCTCCAAGTCCTCATTCAAAACATCTAATTTGTTATCCGATACTTTAGGGATATCTTTTTCCACTAGTTATAAATTTAAATGTTTCAAAAATAATTTTGACAATATAAAAAGGTCTTCTCTAGTTCCGCAGAACGTCAGAGTTCAATAAGATAAGTTCCTCCATCTCACCCTCCAATGTTATCAAGCCTACAAAAGTAACATAATTTTTATAAGCTGCAAAGTACAACTGTATTATATGGAAATTTTAGATAATACAAACTGGCATCACATTTCAATTGCGGGTTTGGAGTAGGTAATAGAGCAGGAAGCTGTTGTTCGGTTGATAGTGGCCTTTGTAGAACAGATTGGATCAGGTTAGGTAGGTTGCGTTATTGCTGATTTTAAGGCGGAAGGTCGTTCTACATTTAATGCGAAGGTAGTATAAAAAAATGCATTTAAACGAGTACAAACGAATTGAAATCCCATACATCAACAATTTTTTACCTAAGAGGCTACCGAAGCTTCTTTCAAGTATTAAAACGTAAATCAGATAAAAGCGGAGAGGAGTTTAATCCTTATATTTTAGTGGTTGGCATTCTTTTGTAATGATTCAATAGTGAACTTAACAGCATCTAAATTACTTGTAGGATTAAATTTAAACCTGTTTATAAATTTAGAACAATCGAAATTATAGGGTCTATCAAATTGATACATCATTTCCGGCATTTCTCTCATTATTGGAATAAATAATCCCAATAATTTAAGACCCCACATTGGCAATACCATAACCTTATCGGATGCATTCATTACTGTAGCGAATAATTTAATCCATTCCCTTCCGGTAATAGCATTCATATCAACCGGAAGATTCCAAACCTGATTATATGCGTCAGGGGTATTGCCAAGAATAGCTGTGCCTTTTGCAAGATCAGGCGTGTAGCCCATCGTATGAATTACATCAGCATTACAAACCCATTGCGCTGTTTTACCTTTAACAAGATTATCATACACCAAATTCAATACTAAGCTGGTCTCTTTTTTACCCGGTCCAAAAAAGTCAGGTGACCTTGCAATGATGGCTTCAAGTTTTCCTTTCTCAACATTTTCTAGAATGTGTTGGTCAACAAATGCACGCACTTCTCCTTTTTTACTGCTGGGGCTTATTGGCGAAAGCTCGGTGATATGTTTTACGTTGTCGCCCCCTATGGCATAAACATTATCGAAAAAAACCAGTTTTGTTTTGTGGTTGATGCAATCTTCCACTACATTTTTAATCAAGGCAGGCCACTTTTCTTTCCATATTTTGGTATTATAGTCATATCCTAAGGTCAAATAGCATATTTCGCTTCCTTCAATTGCTTTGCTCACCTGACTTTTGTCAGAAAGGTCGGCCGGATATAAGCTATCGGTGTCATTTACCTTTTTCGGATTTCTACTAACAAGCCTTATGTCAGAAGTATATTGTTTTAATGTCTTTGCTAATTCTGTTCCGATTGCTCCTCCGGATCCTAATATTGTTTGCATAGGTATTGTTTATTAATTTATAATTTCTGTTATTTAGGTTGTCTTTCTATGCTGCAAACTATTTTATTGGAAAAGTTCCCTCATCCAAAACTTCTCCAATTCCAACCCCAGAGCGGGAATAGAGAAGTTTGTTTTTTCAAAGTTACCCTATATTCTTAAATATTCGAATCGTCTATAAGCCTTGGAACCGATTGCATTGTTGTGAAAGTTGTATAGGTATATTTGTTTAAAGCTGCTGAAACCTACAACTGCGATTTTTTAAATTTAATACCTCTTTGCTCCTCACAGCCTTTTTGCAAACTCAAATATTATGGTTTCTGTAAAGTAATTTTTGAACAGCCCGGTAAAAATTGCGCCGCTTTTTTCTAGCCCCGACTGCCGTGGAAACCCCCGCATGGTTTTGAATAATTTTTGGGGAGGGATAAAAAATGAAATCATAATCATTTTTGATGGCGGAAAAAATGGCGGGCGTTGCAACAGAAGGCGGGACCGAACGGTGGTAGGAACGCCGCAGATTGTGCTTCGAATTTTTAATAAATTAAATGTTGCAAGCATTTTGAGGTAAAGACGATTCAGCGCGAGTAAATTTTTAATTGTGTGTGGGGAATTCCAGATTAATATTTTATTTATAATATGTTTATTTTATTTTTTTTTGAAATAAAATGAACTGTAACAAACACATAAAAAAAAGTGGTAAACTGATTTATTACAGTTTACCATTTTAAATTTCCGGTAGCAATATTAGTTTGCTTCTTTTGTATTGAGATCTTCGCCTTTGGTATCTTTTTCTCCAAACCTCCATCCACATCTATCGTAATAATAGGTTTTAAATTTCTCCTTTTCCTCCGGACTCATGTGTTGCATTTTTTGTTCCATGCGGTTTCGCCAGAAGGAGCGGTCGTGCATTCCGTGTCCACTCCATCCGTGTTTACCCTTCCACGAATGGCGACCCATTCCTCCAAAACCGGTGAGCAATTTTCCGAGGGCGAGCAAACCTATTGCCTGCCAAAAGGTGATAACAGCGCCATTAAAAATTGTAGGTATTAACCAGTTCCATAAAAACATGGTGGCAAATCCCATGATGGTGACCATAAAAATTCCGGCAAATAACCAACTGAAACCTTTTTTAAATTTTTTGGTGAATCTCTGTTTATATTCAGCTTTGAATTCTTCCTGAAATTCATTTTTATATTTTTCATTCTTGTCCATAATAATTTTTTTTTAGTTTTGTTCTTTATTAAAAAAATCGTCGTACAAACCTTGTAGTTTTTCGCGCAAATGCAAAACGGCGTAACGTTTTCTGGATAATAAAGTATTAACAGAAACACCGGTTTCTTCTGAAATTTCGTTAAAACTTTTACTTTCCAATTCGTGTAAAATAAAAACCTCTCGTTGTTCTACAGGTAATTCACTTAAGGCTTCATACATGGTTTCCCAAACCATTTGACGTTCAAAAACTTCATCCGGATTATCAGATCCGTTAGCAGAAATAGCAGATATTCCTGAAAAATATCCATCCTCATCTTCATCGCCATAAGCAGCCGAAGTGTCAATAGATTCTGTTTTGCGTTTGCGATACCAGTCGATGATTTTGTTTCTGGTAACCCTATAGAGCCACGAAGCCATGTTCTCTATATTTTCCACCATACCGCGGTTTGAAGCTAACTGGTAAAATACATCTTGCAGAATGTCGCGGGCATCTTCCTCATTTGCCACGCGGGTGCGAATAAACTGCAATAGCTTTTTGCGTTCATTTTTAACCGCCTGTTCAATAATGGCATTTTGTTGCTGAGTCATTAAGTTGCCTAAATGTAAACTATCGTCCATACAAAATACGATGACGAATAGGAGTGCGAAGATATTTTAAATTAATGGAGAATGGAGAGGGGATTTGTTAATTTGATAATTGGTTAATTTGGTAATTTAGGCTCATTCGTAAGCTGGAAATTT
>CAZXBG010000143.1:5993-9686 GCA_964638865.1 uncultured Chitinophagales bacterium
TTATTAAATCGACAATGTTTTTAACCATTCCGTAACCGCCTCCCAATAATATCCATTCGCCGGATCGCTGCTCCAGAGGGCTTTTGAGCCATGTGTTCCTTTGGTGTCTGGATAAAATTGGGTTAATACATTTTCCGGAAGATGTTTAAATGCCTTTTCGAGTGCACCTGCTTCTTTTTCTGTGGAGGTGATGAAAATGGGTTTTGTATTGTAGTTTTTAAAGTAATCGGCAGCAGAGGTTCCATCATCAAATTTTGCAATGGGACTAAATCCGATAACTGCTTTTACATGGTCATTATCCATTGAAACCTTTAAACAAAGGGTGGCCGAATAACTACTTCCCCATAAAATAACAGGTTGGCCCCAGGTATTGAAAGCGAGGTTTACACCGGCTTCAATATCGGGAATAGAAGATTGATAGGTTGTCTCCTTATTTGCTGCAAGGGCATTCGCGTTAGTTTTATTATCGTGTGCTTCAATTGCACCGCCACTTCTTTGATCAAGTGCGAGGCAATTGTAGCCCATCGCATTCAATTTCGGTGCTATTTCGGCATATTCATAATTATTCATTTTAGCCTGATGGCACAACACAATTGCAGGGGAGGTGCTGTCAATAGAATACATCACAGCGCGCATGGTTAACCCGTCGGCAGAAGGAAATTCCATCGTATCCTGACGCATTCCGTTGACCGTTATGGGTTGTTGTTCGGGAACATCGGTAAGGGTTGCCTGGTTCGATTTATCCTTTTTTCCGTTGCAGGAAATAAAAATTGAACCTGCTACAATAAATAGTATAATACTTATTCCTTTCATCCTGGTTTTTTTGCAAAGATAGCACGCTAGCATTTTGTTAGGAAAGTGTAATTATTAAAAGCTATGTAAATAAATGGTTACCTTTGGAACATAAATAACAGTAAAATCGCGTTATTTCGGGTATCAGACATTATGCACTTCAAAACTCTTAATTCACAGCTTTTTCTCGTTTTATCCATACTCCTTTTAATTTCAGCACAAAGCTGCCGGAAGGATATTTTTGTTACTGATACTAATGCGAAACTACAATTCAGCGAGGATACCGTGCATTTCGATACTGTTTTTACCACCGTTGGTTCTATCACTATTCCCCTTAAAATTTTTAATACCTATAATGATCCCATTTCCATTTCTACAATTGAACTTTCAGGAGGAGAAGGTTCCCAATTTCGTTTAAATGTAGACGGGGAATCAGGAGTGGTTTTTCATGATATTGAAATTCCGGGAAACGATAGTTTGTATGTCTTTATCGAAGTAACAGTGGATCCAAATGCGGAGGCACTTCCATATATTATCGAAGATTCAATAATTTTCGAAACTAATGGAAATTTGCAGGAAGTGAAATTGATTGCACTTGGTCAAAATGCACATTTTCATTTTGGGGAAATACTTTGTGATACAACCTGGACAGATGATCTTCCGCATGTGATTATAGGTTCTGTTTTGGTGGATACCTTGTGTACGCTTACTATTACGGAAGGCACGAATATTCACATGCACGGAGGAAGTTATTTTTATGTTTTAGGAACATTGAATGTAATTGGAACAAAAGATAGTATTGTTACTTTTCAGGGCGACAGGTTAGAAGATTTTTACAAAGATGTTCCCGGTCAGTGGGAAGGAATTTATTATTTACGTGGTAGTTATGCTAACACCATGATCTACACAGAAATAAAAAATGCAAACGACGGAATTGCGCTCGGATACAGCACTACACCTGATCTAGAATATTATAAAGATTATTTACCCGAACTCACAATTTCCAATACGAAAATCTACGATTGTCAGAATAACGGATTGCTTTCACTCAACAGTAAAATAAAAGCGACTAATGTTTTGATCTATAATATCGGATTGAGCAATTGTGCGTTATTTATGGGGGGAGATTACGATTTCAGACATTGCACATTTGCGAATTACAGCTCCACTTATCTTGCACATCAAACTCCTATTCTCGGAATATTCGATTATTTTTCTTTCAGTCAGGATATTGTGATTTCCGATGAACTTACTAAGGCAAATTTCACCAATTGTATAGTGGAAGGTTCTATTGCTGAAGGGAATGAAATTGTGATCGACACCTTAACTGCAGGCTCTCCATTAAATTTCAACTTTGATTTTTGCATATTGCGCACCGATATTAATGAGGATCTGCTCAACGATTCGAATTGTTTCTTCAACCAAAACGCAGCTTTTGCTAATATTGGGGAAAGAAATTATTGTCCGGGTGAATTTTCCCCCGCCTTAAATGCTGGTACAGTTATTCTCACTGACCCTGTTTTTGATGATATCAGAGGTGAATTGAGACCTTTTCCCGGCACTTTGCCCGACATCGGAGCCTATGAAACCACCGCGGAATAAGGGAACACATCAAATCTATTTTAATTTGTTAATATCTGCTTGGTTGATTAGGGAGAGGTTTCCTATATTTGAATACATTTTTTAACCTAAACTCACAACTATGTTCAAATTTAACATTACCCATCAGGAGTCATACTCCCGTGGTGAATTATTATTGCGATCCTTTTTTGGATGGCTGTATATTCTGATACCACATTTTTTACTGCTCATTTTTTATGGTATTTGGGTTTCCATAGCGCAATTTGTTGCATGGTGGATCATTTTATTTACCGGAAAAACCCCGGAGTTTTATTATACTGCAATGTTGAGTTATAATAAATGGGGTCTTAGACTCATGGCTAGATTGTTGAATCTATCTGACGGGTATCCATCATTTGGACCAAACGGCACGGATGATAAAACGGAATTGCATTTCGACCATATTCACATCGGCAGGGGTCAGTTATTATTGCGATCTTTTTTTGGGTGGATATATGTTGGAATACCGCATATAATTTGTTTGTATGTGAGAATTATTGCAACTTATTTTTTGATATTTCTGGCATGGTGGGTTGTACTCTTCACCGGAAAATATCCTGCGGGTTGGCATAAATTTAATGTGGGCACTTTCCGATGGGCAACTAGGGTAAGTTTGTATTTAAGTTTCTTCCTGGAGATATATCCTCCATTTAGTGGCAAATCGGAAGAAATAGAAGAGGCAGATAAACCGTTAGACCAAGTTTGATATTTAATTAACTTTATTAAATAGTTAGGAGCCGGCAGAAATATTTTGCCGGTTTCTAATTTTAAAGTGCTGATGAACGATTTGATTTACAATAAACTCCGCCATTATTGTGCCTACCAGGAGCGATGCCATGAAGAAGTACGCACGAAATTATTGTCACTTAAAATTTATGGAAACAACCTGGAGGAAATTATAAATAAATTAATTGAAGATGATTTTTTAAATGAGGAACGTTTTGCAAAAGCATATGCCGGTGGAAAATTCAGAATTAAAAAGTGGGGTAGGGGGAAGATTATCAATGAACTGAAAAAACGAAAGGTATCTGCTTATTGCATTAATAAGGCTATGCTGGAGATAGGGCAGGAGGATTATTTATTAACCCTGAATAAATTAGTATCTGTCACATTAAAAAAATATAAAACAAATAATGATTTTGAGACTAAAAATAAAGTAACCCGCTATCTCATTTCACGCGGCTATGAATCGGAACTCGTTTGGGATTTAGTGAATAAAAAAAATTTGGATTAAACAGCGGCTCTTTTTTAACCCACAATACGGATGAAAAAATTAGCCAC
>CAZXBG010000144.1:0-9617 GCA_964638865.1 uncultured Chitinophagales bacterium
CTCTGCTCCTCTGCGAACTCTGCGTGAAAAAACCGTTATACAACCCTACCCCTCCCTCCACCTCAAACCCTCCACATAACCCTCTGCGTTCTCTGCTCCTCTGCGAACTCTGCGTGAAAAAACCGTTATACAACCCTACCCCTCCCTCCACCTCAAACCCTCCACATAACCCTCTGCGTTCTCTGCTCCTCTGCGAACTCTGCGTGAAAAAACCGTTATACAACCCTACCCCTCCCTCCACCTCAAACCCTCCACATAACCCTCTGCGTTCTCTGCTCCTCTGCGAACTCTGCGTGAAATTACCTATATCCAACCCTACACATCCATACAACCCACTTCATCCACATTAAAACCGTAATTTTGCCCCCTTAATCGCCCCCAAACGGGCTTTTAGGAGCATTCAACAATGAAAAAATACCAGGAATACAAACAATTAAACCTGCCGGAAATAGAAAAAGAAATGCTGGCCTTCTGGAAACAGAACCATACCTTTCAAAGCAGTATTGAAGAACGCAGCACCGACAATCCCTACATTTTTGTGGAAGGACCACCAAGTGCCAATGGTTCTCCCGGTATTCACCATGTACTTTCCCGCACGCTCAAAGATCTTGTTTGTCGTTACAAAACCATGCAGAATTTCCGCGTGGAACGCAAAGGCGGCTGGGATACCCACGGACTCCCCGTAGAACTCAGCGTAGAAAAAAAATTAGGTATCACCAAAGAGGATATTGGCAAAAAGATCAGTGTGGAGGAATACAATGCCCTTTGTCGCAAACAGGTAATGACCTTCAAACACGAATGGGAGGAGTTGACCGATATTATGGGTTATTGGGTGGACATGGATAACCCTTATCTCACTTTCGACACAAAATATATTGAAACACTCTGGTATCTATTAAAACAAATGCACATTAAAGGGTATTTGTATAAAGGATATACCATCCAACCCTATTCGCCCGCTGCAGGTACCGGATTGAGCTCCCACGAACTCAATCAGCCGGGCACTTATCAAATGGTGAAAGACACTACCATAGTTGCACAATTTAAATTAAAACAAACAGATCATCCTCTAAATCAAAAATTATTTGAAGGTCACGATGAGGTTTTTTTCCTCGCCTGGACTACCACTCCCTGGACACTTCCAAGCAATTGTGCACTGGCCGTTGGAAAATCAATAAATTATGTTCAGATAGAAACACATAATCAATATACCGGAAAATTAATGAGTGTAATTCTTGCAGAAAATCGTGTACCGGCATATTTTAAAGAAGAAAATAAAGTGCACGAATTTTCCGGAGAAAATAATGCAGAATATAGATTACTATCTTCTTTCAAAGGAAAAGATTTAGCGGGTTGCGAATATGAACAGTTATTGCCTTATCAGCAACCGGAATCCGGAGATGCTTTTAAAGTGATCATTGGTGATTTTGTCACCACCGAAGATGGAACGGGTATAGTTCACATAGCACCGAGTTTCGGGGCTGACGATTTTCGAGTTGCAAAACAAAATAATATCGGCACACTAACTCTTGTTGATAAACAGGGGAAATTTATTGAAGGAGTTGGACCATATAGCGGTAAATACGTTAAAAATTATACCGACGATCCGAATTGGGAAAATCCTGATGTATTAATCGCTATCCAGTTAAAAGAGGAAAACCGCGCTTTCAAAGTTGAAAAATACGAACACAATTACCCGCATTGCTGGCGCACCGATAAACCTGTTATTTATTACCCGCTCGACAGCTGGTTCATCAGATCTACTGCAGTAAAAGACAGACTGATCGCATTAAATCAAACTATCAACTGGAAACCAAAATCAACCGGTGAAGGCCGTTTTGCCCAATGGCTCGAAAATTTAGTCGACTGGAACCTTTCCCGTTCCCGTTTCTGGGGAACCCCTCTCCCCATCTGGCGCTCAGCCGACGGCTTCGAAGAAAAATGCATCGGATCCATTGAAGAACTCCGGACTGAATATAGCAAAGCAACCACAGCAGGTTTAAACAACGGTTCTTTACTTACCCGTTTTAACGCCAACACACTACACCAAAGCAGTGAAACGCACCATTCACCTCTTGCCACTCTCGCACTTGACCTCCACAAACCCTTCGTAGACGATATTATTCTCGTTTCCGATTCCGGTAAACCTATGACCCGGGAATCCGATCTTATCGATGTTTGGTTCGACAGCGGCGCCGCTCCCTATGCTCAATGGCATTATCCTTTCGAAAACTTGGAGGTGTTCAATAAAAGTTTTCCGGCTGATTTTATCGCAGAAGGAGTGGATCAAACACGCGGGTGGTTTTTTACCCTGCATGTGATAGCAACGTTGATCTCCGATTCTGTTGCGTATAAAAATGTTATTTCAAACGGTCTAGTTCTGGACAAAAAAGGAAATAAAATGAGCAAACGTTTGGGAAATTCTGTCGACCCCTTTCAAACAATTTACAAATACGGAGCAGATGCAACACGTTGGTATTTAATTTCAAATGCTCAACCTTGGGATAATTTAAAATTTGATGTGGATGGTATTGGAGAAGTGCAACGAAAATTTTTCGGTACCCTTTATAATACCTATACTTTTTTTGTTTTGTATGCAAACGTAGATGAATTTGAATTTGCAGAAAAAGAAATTCCTGTTAACGAACGTTCCGAATTAGATAAATGGATTATCTCCTTATTAAATACTTTAATTAAAGATTGTACGGAAAGTTTTGACGACTATGAACCAACAACTGCAGCGCGTTATATTCAAAATTTTGTCGGCGATCATTTAAGTAACTGGTATGTGCGGTTGAGCAGAAGACGTTTCTGGAAATCGGAAAACAGTCAGGATAAATTAGCTGCATACCAAACTTTGTATACCTGCCTCGAAACCATTGCCATACTGATGGCTCCGGTTGCACCTTTCATGAGTGAATGGTTATTTAATAATTTAAATTCTTCAACAAATAGAGTTCCTCACAATTCCGTTCATCTTGTTTTATATCCTGTTTGTGATAATAATTTAATAGATAAAGCATTAGAAGAACGCATGTTAATGGCTCAGGAAATTTCCTCCACTGTTTTATCGTTGAGGAAAAAAGAAAATTTAAAAGTGCGTCAGCCCTTATCTAAAATAATGATCCCTATTTTAAATCCTGCAACACAAATTCAAATTGAAAATATTGCGGATTTGATCAAGTCAGAAGTAAATATTAAACACATAGAATTTATAACGGATGATGCAGGTATCGTTACCAAAAAAATAAAACCGAATTTCAAAACTTTGGGTCCTAAATTGGGGCCCGACATGAAACTTGCCGCATCTCAAATTGCAGCATTTAATCAAAAACAAATTGCGGAACTCGAAAAAAATGGCAGTGCAGAAATAAGTATAGCAGGAAAACCGTTCGAGATATCTTTAGCAGATGCGGAAATTTCAAGTGAGGATATTCCCGGTTGGCTGGTGGCGAATGCAGGCTCACTTACCGTTGCTTTAGACATTACTTTAACTCCTGAATTGATAGAAGAAGGAAATGCCCGGGAGTTCATCAGTCAATTGCAAAAGATGCGTAAAGAAAAGGGGTTTGAAATAACAGATAAGATAAATGTTAGTTATTCAGGCGGCAATGGATTAGGTTTGTCGTTGATGAATTATAAGGCGTATATTTGCGCCGAAATTTTAGCAGAATCACTCGAAAAAAAGGAGAATCTGAGGGAATTTGAAGAGATAACAGTGAACGAAAATTTGCTAAAAGTCCTTATTCAAAAAATCTAAAGCAATGGCAAAAAAACCAGCTAAAAAGATGACGAAGGCAGCAAAACCAAAAACAAAAGTTGCCCCAAAGGCCAAAATGAAGCAGCCAGTAAAAAAAGTAGCGAAAAAGGTAGCCCCGAAAGCTAAACCAAAAATTGCAGCCAAAACTGCAAAACCAACTAATAAAGTTGCAAAAACTGCTGCCCCAAAATCTACAGTCAAAAAAACAGCTCCGGTTAAAAAAACGGTTGCTCCCAAAAAAGCTACCCCAATTCATAAACCAAAAGCAGTGAAAACGAAAGCTCCTGAAGCTAAAGTAAAGGCTCCTGAAGCTAAAAAAGCTGCCCCGGTGGCCAAAGTGATAAAGAAAATTGAAACAGTAATTAAACCTGTAGTTATAAAAAAAGCAAGAAAAAAAGTTGCAGAACCGGTGGTTGTGAAAAAGGAGATCAAACAGACCTTGAAACCCTATTTTGCAAACAGAGATTTCACTAAAGTTGCAAAACCACAGGTGAAAGTATTGTCCTCTACCGACAATCGCAACAAATACAGCGATGATGAACTGCAGGAGTTCCGGGAATTGATCTCCGGAAAATTGGAAGTTGCACGCGGAGAGTTAAAATATCTTCAGGAACAAATTAGTCGCAGCAGCGAAATGGGCGACGATTCCGATGCCCGTTTCAAGGGACTTGAAGACGGAACTTCTACTTCTGAGCGTGAATATTTGAGTCAAATGGCATCCCGTCAGATCCAATATATTGGTCATCTCGAAAAAGCCATGATACGCATTGAAAATAAAACCTATGGCATTTGTCGCGAAACAGGTAAACTAATCTCTAAAGAGCGTTTGCGTGCTGTTCCGCATGCTACGCTAAGCATCGAGGCTAAACAGGGCAAAGGATAAATACGTGAAAAGATCCTGGCTCGCCATAGGCATCATTTTTTTAGTGCTCCTGATCGATCAGGTGGTAAAGGTTTGGATAAAAACTACCTATACATTGGGAGGAGGTTTTGATATACTCGGAATTTCTTGGGCGAAAATTCATTTTGTAGAAAATGAAGGAATGGCTTTCGGAATGGAATTAGGTGGTAGTTATGGAAAATTGATCCTTTCTATTTTTAGAATAATTGCCGTTTTTTTTATTGGATATTATTTATACACACTGATCAAAAGCAAAGCTTCCAATGCATTAATTATCAGTATTGCATTAGTATTTTCCGGTGCAATGGGAAATATTCTCGATAGCATATTTTATGGTGTTCTTTTTTCAGCATCAACTTATTCAAGCGTTGCACAATTTATGCCTGAGGCCGGTGGATATACTACCGTTTTGCATGGTCATGTTGTAGATATGTTTTATTTCCCTTTAGCGCAAGGTCATTACCCGGAATGGATGCCAATTTTAGGCGGAAAATTCTTCCTGTTTTTCAGACCGGTATTTAATGTTGCGGATAGTGCAATTACGATTGGTGTATTATCCATTCTATTATTTCAACGCAGTATTTTCATGCAAAATTCATTAGAAGAAAAACAAGAAGAAAATGAAAAACATGATGATATCGCAAATGATACCTCTTCTCAGGATATAAAAAATAATTAATAATTTATATCCAGCCCCCGACAATATTTTTTTTCGGTTTTAATTATTTACCACACAATGAAAACAGTAGAAGAATTACAACAATATTATCAGCAGGAAATTGTTCCGCATCTCACTGCTTTAGAGGTATTGCGCAAACAACAATTAAATAGAGTAAAATTTATGTGGGTTGCGGGTTTCGCCTCTCTTCTGCTGGGTTTTATTACTATGATACCAATACTTATCATCGTGTTTCTTCTCATTTCTCTATTAATGTATTTTTTTATTTTCGGATTTAAAAGAAACCGCACCAATTTCAGAACGGAATACAAAAAAATAGTGATTGGAAAACTCATGCAATTTATTAATCCTGAACTTGCATTTACTCCGAATTTATTTATCACACAAAATAAATACGACCTCAGTAAAATATTTTTATCCAATCCCGATATTTATTCCGGGGAAGATCTTGTCTCCGGAAAAATTGAAAAAACTCAGGTGGAATTTTGTGAATTACATACTCAAGATCGCCAAACAGATCACAAAGGAAGAACAACCTACGTAACTATTTTTAAAGGATTATTTTTTATCGCCGATTTTAATAAACACTTCACCGGGCAAACTTATGTTTTAAGTGATTTTGGTGAAAGATTTCTCGGATTTTTCGGCAAATTGATGCAGAATATAAATGTAGGAAGACCCGATGTTGTGCGATTGGAAGATCCCGAATTTGAAAAAATATTTGTTGTTTACAGCTCCGATGAAGTGGAAGCAAGATATATATTATCCACCTCCTTTATGGAACGATTAGTGGAGTTCAGAAAAAAAATGGATTGCTCTGTTCAACTTTCCTTTGTCGGCAACAATATGTACATGGCAATTCCCATGAAAAAAAATCTCTTCGAACCCTCCCTCCGAAGAACCGTTATGAATTTTGAAGACATAAAAGAATACTACAAACAAATCCTCTTCTGCACTTCCATTGTAGATGAAATGAACCTCAACACAAGGGTTTGGACGAAGGAGTGAGGGGGGAGTTCTCAGTTGCCAATCTGCTGCCACTGCCAACTGCCACTGATTCTGTGTTCAGAGTTCTGGATTCACAATCTGCCACTGCCTTCTGCCACTGCCAACTGCCACTGCCTTCTGCCACTGCCAACTGCCAACTGCCACTGCCTACTGCCACTGCCAACTGCTCATCGCTCACTCCCCACTGCCAACTGCCCCCTCCCTCCCCATTCATCATTTTATGCTAAATTTACCCTTTCAATCTATAATTAATGAAACAAAGAATCTTCGTATTCTGTTTTTTGGTAATTTCATCTGTAGGTTTAACACTTGCTCAAGAGTCGCTGCTATGGAAAGTTACTTCCCCTGATGGCAAACAAAATTCCTATATTTTGTGTGCAACCGAATTGCCAGGAGTGGAAAATTATGATATTGCCACCCCTGTTGGCGAGATCATGAATATTGTAAATACCGTTGCCTTTTACAATGTGCCGGATGCTGCAGAAGTTCAGAATATTCCGGTATTTATGAAGTCAAGCGGCGATAATACACTTAAAGGATATTACAAACGCGAGGACAGAATTCCTTTTGAATTAATGATCAGTGACAAGTTAAAAGAAAATGTAGAAAATTATTATACCTATAAACCCTTTTACATTCTACAATTATTCCGAGATAAAGATCATGCTGCAGTTAAATATTACCAACAAACAATTTTGCTCGATATTGCATTACAAAAAGCCAAACCAACCTTATCGCTATTAACTATACGGCAAATAGGAGCAACAATGGACGAATCAGATTTTGCAACACAGGCTACTGTTCTCAGTCACTATGTAAATAATCCAAAACCTTATTTAGATGCTGATGCAAAAAAATTCATCGCTTATTCGAAACAAAATATTACCGATTACGCAAATATTGTAAACAGTACCGAGCAAGATGCTTATTTAAATGTTATGATCAACCGCCTAAACGATTTGTTGATTAGAAAAATGGAACCTCTTAGCACCGAACAATCTGTTTTATATATTTTAAATGCCGACCTTGTTGGCGGAGAATCCGGAATACTTAAAAAATTGCGTTCTAAAGGATTTGCAGTTGCAGCGCAACCATTTATTTATAATTTGTATTCCGGTAGCGAAGATCAGACTGAGATCATAAACACAAATAATACAGAAGTTGCCTCCGCTTTTCCTGACGATTTTCCGACTATTTCTATTTTACCAACTACTAGCGGCTATCTAAATCCAGAAGAAATAAAGGTTGTCTCCGTTAACGATATCAACAACAGCAATCGCGAATACAAAGCATTTACAGATCCCTTCGGCAGTCTTTTTGATATGGCTGCTGCAGATACTTTGTTTTTGGAATATTGGTTCGATCTTAAAGGCGATGGAGCAAATTTTAAAGTAAAGGTTCCAATTAAAGGCGATTGGGAAAAATCTGAAACACCCTGGAGCGATGGTGGGGTAATTAAAAAATATATCTATCAGAATAACCACTCGAAATCCGATCTTTTTTATTCTGTTGGATATACCATTTATCCTCCCAATTTCAAACAAAGCAATAAAGACAATTTCTTTAATCAATTTATTAAACAAACAGAAGATCAATTAAACGGAAAATTAATTTCTCAGCGAATTCTGTCAACCCCGGGTTATACAGGAAGAGAATTTACTGCTTTAGTTGGCGATTCCTTTTTTGTGCGCTCTCAATTTATTTTGCAGGATAATGTATTGTATCAATTGCTGGTTGGCGGACCGGGCAACAATCCCTATTCTGTATATGGGGAAGCATTTCTAAATTCTTTCCGTATTTCTTCAAACTCCATGTTAAACTGGCATTTGTTTGAACAGTCTGCATTTAATTGTTATTTGCCTACGCCGCCATCAAAAACAAATAAGACATATACCTTGCCAAGTGGACCAATGACTGTTAACACGTTCACTTCTGATGATTATAAAGAATTGGTTGCCTATACCGTTGTTGTAAGTGCATACCCTCCGGGTCATAAGTTTGGCAATAAAAAAGCCTTTTTCGACGATCTTATTCTCAATGCAGAACGTCAGTATATCGGCAAAGCTTATAAAACGGAAACCGTTGAAAAGAACGGAGTTACAGGTCGTTATGTGGAAATGCTTTTGATGAATAAAAAAACGTATCGCATGTATTTCTTCTTCGACGGAAACACTGTTTATCAGTTTGTTGCAGGCGGTGATGCGCAGATTTTGCTTTCCCTGAACGTAAACCGTTTTTTTAATTCTATCAGTTTCATCGGCAACGAATAAAGATTTGGTATGGTTTTCGAAGGTTTTAGAGGAAATTTATCTACATGAAAAAATTAACTGCCTCCATAATTTTTCTTTTTGTTTTATTTGGTACTTTTAAGGCACAAACCTTTCAGTTTGATTCCATCAGTTTTAAAAGCATGGAAATTGGAAAGGTTATGATAGAAAATAACTCCTGGATAATTCGTGTAGAAAAAGGTTCATTCAACAGCGATTATTGGCCGGTTAATTTGCCGGAAAAATTTATGACTCCCGGACAAGAAGTTGTTTTTGAAGGAGCAATTGGGAGAATTCCGCAAAATGCAAAACTTGCCGGCACTCCAATTGAATTAAGTATGATCAGAATTTTATATCGCACAAAACAAAATGATACAAACGGCGAAAAAATAGTTACGGAAGAAACAAAAAATACAATTGTGCAAAACGACTCCGTTGGATTTATAAATAAAGAGACCGGAAAAATTATTTTAATAGGTGACGTATATCTCATCGAACAAAATAACAATGGTGAAATTAAACGATTCGTTCCCGATTTTTTACCTGATGATTTTAAAGTAGAAAATACAACAATAACTTTTAGCGGAACTATCGGAAAAATTCCTGCAAATGTGCGTATGATGGGAACACCATTAAAAATAAAAGAATTAAGGTTTGAAGAAGAAATACCATTTGATAATTCACAATTACAAGAACCTATAAAAGAATTTTATCCATTCGATTCTGTAGCTTATTTAAATCCCGTAAAAGCAACCATTAAATTAATGAGCTCTGATCCGGAAGTATTTATTATTGAAATTGCGGAAGAAAACAATTCCGTAAAAAGGTATCTTCCCGCAATACTCCCCGAAGCATTTAAAAAAGACGGTTTATCCATTACCGTTAGCGGCAACATCGGAAAAATGCCGGCTAATGTACGTTTGATAGGAACTCCATTGGATGTTAAATCAATTGCTTTAAATACCAAATAAATCCTTTACGTTTCTAATTAACAGCCATATT
>CAZXBG010000145.1:0-9607 GCA_964638865.1 uncultured Chitinophagales bacterium
AACGTGCTGATGAATTAATCATTGCCAATAAAGAACTAGCCTTTCAAGACAAAGAAAAAGAAAAACGGGCTGCTGAGTTAATCATTGCCAACAAAGAACTTGTCTATCAAAACGAGGAGAAGGAAAAACGGGCTGCTGAATTATTCATTGCTAACAAAGAACTTGTATTTCAAACCGGAGAAAAAGAAAAACGCGCAGCAGAGTTAGTGATAGCCGACATAGAACTTGACTTTCAAAACAAAGAAAAAGAAAAACGGGAAATTGCAAATAAAGAATTGGAAGCACTCAGTAATTCTCTAAAACAAGCATCCCTGTATGCACGAAGTTTAATTGAAGCATCGCTCGACCCGCTTGTTACAATTTCTCCCGAAGGAAAAATTACGGATGTAAATGAAGCATCAGTGAAAGTAACCGGAGAAACAAGAGATAAATTGATTGAAACCGACTTCTCTGACTATTTTACCGAGCCGCAAAAAGCGCGGGAAGGATATAAGCAGGTTTTTGAAAAAGGATTTGTTTCCGATTATCCGCTTACTATCCGCCACAAAAATGGAAAATTGACCGATGTATTATACAACGCATCAGTTTATAAAGATGATAAAGGAACTGTATTGGGAGTGTTTGCTGCAGCAAGAGATGTGACAAACCAAAAAAGAATTACAGAAGAATTGAAAGATGCAAAAGTGGTTGCAGAGTTGGCAACAAAATTGGCAAAAGATGCAAAACGTTTAGCCGAAATTGCATTACAATCCAAACAACAATTTTTGGCAAACATGAGCCATGAAATCCGCACACCAATGACTGCCATTATCGGATTTACACAAGTGTTATTGAAAACAGATTTGGCGGAAAACCAAAACGAATATTTACAAATCATAAAAAGGAGTGGAGATGCACTCCTCGTTCTCATAAATGACATTCTTGATTTAGCAAAAGTTGATGCAGGTAAAATGACATTTGAACAAACACCATTCAAAATGGAATTCTCCATATCAACTATGCTTAAGGTGTTTGATTTAAAAATTCAGGAAAAGAATTTGGAGTTAGTTAAAGTATACGACAACAAAATTCCGGAGGTATTGATAGGCGATGCAGCGCGTTTGCACCAAATTCTTTTAAATCTTTTTAGTAATGCATTAAAGTTTACAGCAAAAGGAAAAATAACGGTAGCTGTTCGTTTGTTGAATCAAGATAAAGTGAAAGAGAAAGCAACTATTGAGTTTGCAATTACCGACACAGGAACAGGAATACCGGAAGAAAAATTAGAATCCATTTTTGAAAACTTTCAGCAGGCAACCAGTTCTACTTCAAGTATATTTGGAGGAACAGGATTAGGACTTGCCATCTGTAAACAATTAGTAGAAAAACAGGGAGGTGCTATTTCAGTAAAAAGTAAAGTTGATGAAGGTTCCACTTTTAGTTTCACCTTAAGTTTTCAAATAAACAATGGAGAAATTAAATTGAAAAGTAGCGAGGTGGATTTGGATAAAAAACCTAAGGAAATAAAAGTTTTGTTAGTGGAAGATATTAAACTCAATCAATTATTAATGAAAATAATTTTGGAAGATTTTAAATTCCAATACGATATTGCTGACAATGGAAAAATTGCAATTGAGAAACTACAAACAGGAACTTACGATATTATTTTAATGGATTTGCAGATGCCCGAAATGAATGGGTTTGAAGCTACAGAATATATTCGCAACACGATGAAGTCAAAAATTCCAATCATTGCCTTAACAGCCGATGTAACAAAAGTTGATGTTGAAAAATGCAAAGCCATTGGCATGAATGATTATGTTTCTAAACCTCTTGACGAGCGAGTTTTATACACGAAAATTATTGAATTATTAAAACGTTAGACGTATGGCAAATGTCTGGACGGTATGAAGGGCAGCACATATAATGATTAAACACCGCTCCGCCTTTTCGCGGATTTGCGTTTTAATCCAGTGTTGAAAGAACAAACCGATGTGAATTTACCCGGAATAATGAAATGGTTAATGAAAATGATGATGTGCAAATTCTCTAAACTTGCAAAAAAACACAATGGTATTCTAATCGGACAAGTAACAGGTGCAAACGGGAAAATGTTACAAAATGCAATTGAATTAATTAGTGGTAATTTCGTTTCAAGAAATTATACAACAATTACATTAGCGGAAATTTCTAACCAAAAAGTGACATTGGGATAATAATCCTGTTCTGATAGAGAGAAAAACATGAAGAACTGCTGCTAAGGCAATGCGCAGAAACAACCACAAATTGATTCCCATATGGTATTCGCCTGAAATTCCATAAAGGTTAAAAAAATTCCCAAGTGTGGAATAAATTCCCGAATCTCACTGGGCATAATAGCCAATTTCGTAATAATTATAACATTTAAAGTGTTACTCAACACTTAAAAATTTATGGCATAATTTGGGGACATTTAATTACTCCTCTTATACTTAATTAAAAATATAGGTATCTGAGAAGCTATGTACGTTATTTTTAATACAGGTATTCTGAAAATAGATATTTCCGGTATTTAAAATAGGGTCTTTAATTTTTTTAGTTATCAATTGGTCAAAAATGAAAGTTTGGAAATTTAAATGATAAATGCCATGGCAAAGAAAAAAATCGGAAAAAAATTGGAGAACAAAAAAATAACAGATCTGCTGTCAAACACGCAAAACAGCGATGGACAGATGCTTACGACTAATCAGGGATTATTAATTAATGATAATCAAAACTCACTCAAAGCAGGTGATCGGGGAGCCACTTTATTGGAAGATTTTATTTTGCGTGAAAAAATTACACACTTCGACCATGAAAGAATTCCTGAACGCATCGTTCATGCAAGAGGTTCTGCAGCACACGGTTTTTTTCAGTTGTATAAACCCATAACCCAATACACTAAAGCAAAATTTTTAAATGATGCAACAAAACCTACCCCTGTTTTTGTAAGATTTTCTACCGTTGCAGGTTCAAGAGGTTCATCCGATTTAGCACGGGATGTTAGAGGGTTTTCCGTAAAATTTTATACAGAGGAGGGAAATTATGATTTAGTAGGCAACAATATGCCTGTATTTTTTATTCAGGATGCAATAAAATTCCCCGATTTAGTTCATGCGGTAAAGCCTGAACCACATAATGAAATACCGCAGGCTGCATCCGCGCACGATACTTTTTGGGATTTTATTTCTCTCATGCCTGAAAGTACCCATATGATAATGTGGGTAATGAGTGACCGCGCAATTCCGAGAAGTTTAAGAATGATGGAGGGTTTTGGAGTGCATACGTTCCGTTTGATAAATGAAAAAGGTGTTTCCCATTTTGTAAAATTTCATTGGAAACCTCTGCTTGGAGTGCATTCCGTTGCGTGGGAGGAGGCTCAAAATATTTCAGGAAAAGACTCTGATTTTCACCGCAGGGATCTATGGGAAGCCATTGAAAGTGGAGCTTTCCCGGAATGGGAATTGGGTGTTCAAATTGTTCCCGAAAAAGACGAACATAAATTTGAATTTGATTTGCTGGATCCCACTAAATTAATTCCCGAAGAAATTGTTCCGGTACAACTTATTGGAAAAATGACTTTGAACCGCAATCCGGATAATTTTTTTGCCGAAACGGAACAGGTTGCATTTCATCCAGGGCATTTGGTGCCGGGTATTGACTTCACAAATGATCCCTTATTACAAGGCAGATTATTTTCTTATACCGACACACAGTTATCAAGATTAGGTGGTCCTAACTTTCATGAAATACCAATTAACCGCCCAATTGTTCCAGTAATGAATAATCAGCGCGATGGAATTATGAGGCAAACTATCAATAGCGATAAAACAAGTTATGACCCCAATACGATAAGCAATGGTTGTCCTTTTCAGGCAAAATCTGTTGAAGGTGGATTCACAAGTTTTCATGAACGCATAGATGCAAAAAAAATCCGTGGACGTAGCCGTAGTTTCTTTGACCATTTCAGTCAGGCAACTTTATTTTTTAACAGCCAATCAGAATATGAAAAAAATCACATCATAAATGCACTTACTTTTGAATTAGGAAAATTGCAAAGTAACGTTATTCGTGAAAGAATGTTAGGAATACTCACGCAGGTTGATAAATCTTTAGCAGCAAATGTAGCCGATGGTTTGGGAATGCCATTGCCCAAAAAACCTATTTATCCAATTAACCACAGCGTTCCGGCCGATGGAATTCAGAAAAATTATGAACCGATAAAAATGAACCAGAGCATTCTGAAATCGCAAGCACTCAGTATGTCTAATACATTGAAGAATTCTATTCAGACAAGATGTATTGCAATATTAGTAGCTAATGGAGTGGATGCAAGTTCTCTAACAACAATGAAAACTGCATTGGAGGCCGCAGGTGCAAAAACAAAAATCATTGCATCTAAATTGGGAACCATAAAAGCAACAAATGGAAAAGAAATAAAAGTTGATCAGAGTTTTTTAAATACCGCGTCGGTTTTGTTTGATGCAGTGTTTATTCCGTCTGGGTCAGAAAGTTCAGCTGCTTTGATTAAAGAACCCGATGCAATTCATTTTGTAAATGAGGCATACAAACATTGTAAGGCAATTGCGGCAAATGGAGATGGCGCTATTTTATTAAACAAATCTTATGTAAACGATAAAACAAATATGGGTGGTTTAATAATTGACAAACCTATAAAAGATTTTATTAAAGCAATTGCACAACATCGTTTTTGGGATCGGGAAAAACAAAGAAAAGTGCCTGCATAAAATACAATTATTGGTCACCGGTGGGGAGCCGTTGATTTTGCAAAAATGTTCAACACTGCCCGAAGTTTCAGCAGGGATTTAAGTTACCTATGTGGCAAGAGTTCAATATTCTATTTGACTGCGAAATGCAGGTGCAAAATAAAAAATTCAATAACACCTAAAACTTTTCTATCTTTATTTTTTCTTTGAAATTATTATGGCATCAGTAAAAAAAGATAAAACTTCCAGTCAACCTCCAAAAACCCCACAATTGTTTCCTGTGGTAGGTATTGGTGCAAGTGCCGGTGGGCTTGATGCCTTTAAAAGATTGCTCGAAACCATACCTGAAAATTCGGGAATGGCTTATGTGCTGGTGCAGCATCTGCACCCATCTCATGAAAGTATGCTTCCCGACATTCTGCAACGTATAACTAAAATTCCGGTGAATGAAATTACGGATGATATTCACCTTGCTCCCAACTTTATTTATACAATACCTTCCGCCAAAATTCTAACAGCTACAGATGGTGTACTTTGCCTACAACCACGTGTAAATTTTAAAACAAATTTAATCATTGATATTTTTTTTAAATCGCTTGCCGAAGTGCATAAAGAACTCGCTGTGGGTGTCGTATTATCAGGTACAGGCAATGATGGAACCATTGGGTTAAAAGCGATTAAAGAACACGGAGGCATTACAATAGCGCAAGATGAGAAATCGGCTGCTTATATTGACATGCCACAACACGCCATAGATGCAGGGGTGGTTGATTTTATTTTGTCACCCGAGGATATACCTGCACAACTCCTGCACATTAACGGCAATTATCCGAAAACAAAGGAAAAACGAAAAGAAGAACCACTGCCTAAGGATGATTTAACTATTTTCAAACAAATACTTTTATTGTTGCATCAGCGCAGTGGTGTTGACTTTACCTATTACAAACAAAACACCATAAGCAGACGGATTGAGAGAAGGATTGGGATGCGAAAAAAAGAAAACCTTCCGGGGTATTTAAAATTTTTACGAAGTAATAAAGCGGAGCAAGATGCACTTTTCCAAGATATGCTTATTCCGGTTACCTCATTTTTTCGAGACCCAAAAACGTTTGATACTTTATGCAACAACATATTTCCGCTGCTTTTTAAAAACAGAACGGCCGATGAACCTGTGCGCATTTGGATTGCCGGATGCTCCACCGGCGAAGAAGTATATTCGTTAGCCATTTGTCTGCATGAATTTTTGGGAGAAAAAAGAATAACTATTCCCATTCAAATATTTGCATCAGATATTTCTGAAATGGCTATTAAGAAAGCACGGATCGGCATTTATGCAAAAGCTGATATACAAATGGTAAGTGAGGAGCGGTTGAAAAATTATTTTCGAAAAACAGATGGCAATTACGAAGTAAATAAAATACTAAGGGATATGTGTGTTTTTGCTCCGCACAATTTTTTAAAAGATCCACCTTTTGCCAAAATGGATTTGATAAGTTGCCGCAATGTGCTTATTTATATGGATAATTTTTTACAGAAAAAAGCACTCGCTACTTTTCATTATTCATTAAAACAAAATGGTTTTTTGTTATTGGGTAAATCGGAAACCGCCAGTGCTGCAAACGAGTTATTTACCATTCATCAAAAGCAGGATAAAATTTTTAGCCGAAATCATGTGCCCGGTCGCTTTTTACATGTAGTTTCCGAACGAAGAGAAGAAGCTTTTTCCAAGCAAACAAAAACGAAGCATCTACCCGAAACCTTAGTAACTGATTACAGAAAAAGTGGCGAAGCAATGCTGCTTAATAAATATACACCTGTTGCAGTAATTGTAAATGAACAACTGGAAATTGTGCACATTCATGGCAGCATAACGCCGTTTTTAGAACCTTCGCCCGGTAAACCAAATTTTAATTTACTTAAAATGGCAAAGGAGGGTTTGGGTTTTGAATTGCGAAATGCTTTGCATAAAGCAAAAACAACCAATAAGCCTGTTATTAAAAAAGATATTCCAACAAAACCCAATGGCAAACAACATCTTGTTAGCATAGAAGTTGCTCCGCTTACCAATACCGCAGAGCCGCACTACTTAATTTTATTTAGCAAGACAGACCTGCCATTACACATTGTTTCAGGGGAGAAAACCTTGACATCGGCAAATTCAAAACAAAACGAGGAAGCAAAACTGCGCATTTTGCAGTTAGAAAAAGAATTATCACAGGCAAGGGAAGACATGCGCAGCATAAGCGAAGAGCAGGAAGCTGCCAACGAAGAATTGCAAAGTGCCAACGAAGAACTGCAAAGCAGCAATGAAGAAATGCAAAGCCTCAACGAAGAATTGGAAACTTCAAAAGAAGAACTGCAATCTAGCAATGAGGAGCTTATTATTGTAAACCACGAATTGCTGGACAAACATGAACAACTAAATGATGCCCGTCTATACTCCGACAGTATTATCACTACCATTCGCCATCCGCTTATTGTTTTGGATACAGACCTTCGTATAAAAACCGCGAACACTTCTTTTTATAAAAAATTCAACACTACTGAAGAAGAAACGGAGGGCAAATTATTTTATGAAATACAAAACAATCAATGGGATGATAAAGAGATGCGGTCGTTACTTGGAAAAATACTGCAACAGAAAGAACAACTTAGCGACTTTGAAATTAAACTTACATTTACAGCACTTGGAGAACGTACCATGCTGCTGAATGGACGGCAAATAGTAAATGAATCAACCGCGCAGAAATTAATTTTACTTGGCATAGAGGATATTACAGAACAGGTAAATGCGCTTAAAAAAGTGGAAGAGAGTGAAAGGAAATTACAAAACCTTTTCCGTGATGCACCAGTAAGTATTTTGGTATGTAGGGGTGAAAATTTTATTATAGAAACGGTAAATATATCTGTATTGGAAGTTTGGGGCAAAACGGAAGAACAAGTATTAAACAGGCCACTTTTTGAAATAGCACCCGAAATAAAAGAACAGATGGAACCCATCTACAACAAAATTTATGAAACCGGGGATCCATTCATCGGCAGAGAATATTTATCGAATTACCTGCGCAACGGGAAACCGCATTTGGGGTATTATAATTTTATGTTGCAGGCAATCCGCAACCAACAAAATGAAATTACAGGAATTTTTTATCTGGGAACCGACGTTACAGAATCCGTTTTATCAAGAAAAAAAATTGAAGAAAGCACAAAACAATTTCAAACATTAGCCAACACCATTCCGCAATTGGCTTGGATGATGAATCCAGATGGAGGGATTTACTGGTTTAACAAAAAATGGTATGATTACACAGGCGCCACTCCTGAACAAATGGAAGGATGGGGATGGCAGGCGGTGATTCACCCTGACGCCGTGGAATCGGTAACGGAAAAATTTAAAAAAGCAATTGCATCAGGAGAAGAATGGGAAGATACATTTTTATTGCGCAGCCATACAAACGAATATCGCTGGTTTTTAAGCCGGGCCAATGCAATTAAAAATGAAAGTGGCGAAATAGTAAAATGGTTTGGCACTAATACCGATGTTACCGAACAGAAAATGAAAGAGCAGGAAAAGGATGACTTTATCAGCATTGCAAGCCATGAATTAAAAACACCGTTAACCACTGCCAAAGGTTATGTTGAATTACTGCAAATCACATTAAATGAAGATGATCAAAGTTCATTATTATACAGCACCAAAGCCGGATTAGCAATTGATAAGCTGCAGAATTTAGTTGCAGAATTACTGGATGTCAGCAAAATACAAAACGGAAAACTTAATTATAATATTGTCAACTTTGATTTTAATGATTTAATAGATGTTACTATTGAAAATGTTCAACTAACAACAAAATCACACCAATTAATAAAAACCGGTAACATTCACCATAAAGTTAACGGAGATAAAGATAGGCTACAACAAGTGATGATTAATTTATTAATTAATGCAATAAAATATTCACCTGATGCAAATAAAGTATTGATAAATTTAGTAGAAAAAGAAGATCTGATACAAGTTTCCATTCAGGATTTTGGCATAGGCATTCGAAAACAACATTTAGATAAAATATTTGAACGATATTACCGCGTGGAAGAACATGCTATTAGTTTCCAGGGATTGGGTATTGGACTTTATATATCAAATAATATCATTCAAAGGCACAAGGGTAAAATGTGGGTAGATACGGTAATTGATAAGGGAAGCACTTTTTATTATACTTTGCCATTATAAATTATTCAGGTAAATTTTCTTTACTTACAATACGATAATTAATATGAAAAAAACGATTCTTATTTATGATGATGATGAAGATATTTTACTTTTATGTAAAACCATTTTAACTAAATATGATTTTGTGGTGGAAACTTTATCAAAGTGTGACAATATAATTGCCGATATTGAACACCTAAAACCGGATCTTATTTTAATGGACTTATGGATTCCGGTTCTTGGTGGAGAAAAGGCCATTACTCTTATGAAAGAAAATGAACAAACTAAACATATTCCTATCTTAATTTTTTCAGCCAATACCGGTATTAAGGAAATTAGTAAAAAACTAAATGCCGACGGCTATGTGGAAAAACCATTCACTATTAATACTTTTATTGAAACCATAAACAAAAGTTTGGGTTAAACCACAAATGTATTGCCGGTAAAATCATTACCATCGCCCAATAGTTGTAAACTTTGGATAATCCGCCTCTTTGTTAAATTTCAAAACAGAATTCTTTAAGCTGATTCCTCAATATAACCATCGCGTGGCACCTTTTTCAAGTATTGTGGCTAGAAATAGGGATATGGAGGTCAGCCGGTGAAGCCCCCGCCTGTTTTGCTCCGTTGGGCAGGCTAGATTTTTGGCGCTACCTTTTTATTATGAAAAAGG
>CAZXBG010000146.1:0-2268 GCA_964638865.1 uncultured Chitinophagales bacterium
TTTAATAGGAGTGAAGACACTGCCTTTGCATTCCGGTAGTGAGACGCTGCTGATGGGATCGGCAGCGTCTCACCCCACATTGCCCCAGCAGTGTCTTCACACGGAAAAAAATAAACTTTCCTATACAGATAATTATTTGGAAATAAATTTAATTCCAATTCGAGCAGAATGGTGAGACGCTGCTGAACGTGCTTGTCGGCTCCGAATTTGTTCTGGTCTCTTTTATTATAAGGGAAGCAACAGAATTGTTCTCCTCAAAAATCAGCTCACGTCCATCCTGCAATAACAGATCATGATTAAACATGTTTTGCAAACGCATGCTGTAAAACTCGACAAATGGATTTTCGCGCATCCAATTTTCATAATTTTTAGTTTCGGGTGCTTCTACTTCTGCTATTTTTTTGGTTAAAAGATCATATTCATAATGTAAACCATTTTGTGTAGTTACATAAATATGATTTTGTTTTGCATCCATAGCAATGTATTTTTCTTCAATTGCATCGCTGTATTTTGATGTTGTAACCAATGGTGAACTTACGCCTGCATTTTTTAATTCTAATTCAAAATTGTTTTCTATAATTTTAAGATCGGGTAATGAACGGGTATGGATACTGTTTGTTTTGGAATAAAACCAACACTTTCCATCACTCATTCCAAGGTAATAGGGAAGGGTTTCGGGATTACTTTTTGTGGCGTCTAATCTTTTTACTTCCTTGCCCGTTGCCGCATCAATAACCGTAAGCTGATAATCAGTTCTGCCATTTACAAATATTCCGTCCTGACTAAGTTTTGTAAAATAACTGTTTGCAGTTATAAAAAAACGTTTTTCCTTTTGAATGGCAGTGCCCAGATAATATAACTGCGCATAATAATCATCTTTGCTAATAATATTTCTCCAGAATATTTTTCCTGTTTTAATATTTACACACAAGAGTTGATTGTCGATTCCGATAAATAATGTATCTCCGCTAAAAAAACTTCCTGAAATATTAAAGGAACTTCTGTAATTACCCAAAACAATTCCGGTTTTTACCGAATAATCTGCTTTGAGCGAATTTGTATTTACAAGACTCATCAATAAATTGGGTTCATCTCCTATTTTATCGGAGTGAAAAATTATAACATGATCAGCACCTAATGAATTGGGGTTAATAAATTTTGATTGTTCCGTATCGTAGTCGGATAAAAATACAGGTTCAATGTACTTTCCTGTTGTATTGCTTGCAACAATTTTTTTAACCGGTTCAATACAATCTGATTTTGTAATGGTGCGAACGGAATTTCCTTCAAAAGTATAAGTACAACTGTCAATTCCTGTAACGCTGTTTGAAGTAAGTCCGATATCGGAAAAGGAATTCAGGTCGGAAGCTTTTTCCATTATTTTTTCATATAGCTGATCCAGTTGCGGCGTTTCTCCCATCTTCGCTTTTTCGACAATATCATTTATCAGAGTATTAAAATTATCGGTCTTTAATTCCGTTATTTGTGGCTCTGTAGTGGCAAATGTTTTTGCATCAACATACACCGGTTTTCCTGTAATTGTGGTGATCTTTAAAGTATTGGAATATTTATTATATCCAAATAACTCTTCCAGATTTCCTAAATAGTCGTTTGCCATTGCAACACCTTCCGACAGATCGCTATTTGCGTTTATGATATTTTCCTGGGTATGAATTGTTTCAAAATCGGTTAAATTAATTCCATGTAAACCATCTTTTTTATTATATAACCAGATGATATTATTTCCCACTCCAACAATTTTGGTAAGCGCATCAGGATAATTACCTAATACTTCTCTTTTTATTTGTTCGCCACTGCTGAGATCGCGCAGGGTTAAACGTACATCGTTAGAGCCACTGCGTTGAGTAAATCCTCCCGAACGTTCATAAATTCTTGTTTTAAAAACTCCTTCCAGACTTAATAAATAATTTTTGCCATTCATGTCAACAGGTAATACTTGATATAAGCTGGTTGCATCGCTGGTTTTTCCTGATCACAATATTCCGGAGCGGCCGCATTCTTTAAAGGAAAAGAAGAATACGATACTCATAATTGCAACAAATACTACAACTGCAACTGCGAGGAGGGGTTTTCTTCGGTTGGGTTCGTGGAAGGTCATGTATCAAAATTAAAATAAAATGAGATTATTTTGAAGATTGTGTTTTGCGCAGGGTGAGGGTTTTCCGCTTTGGTTGCTGGTGTATTAAAAGGTTATCCGCAGCGGTGCAGAGCGCACAGAGTTTGTAGGTTGTGAGTTTGCAGGTGTTT
>CAZXBG010000146.1:2368-9470 GCA_964638865.1 uncultured Chitinophagales bacterium
GATAAACAAATGTATTAATTACCCGCAGAGTTGCAGAGTGCGCAGAGTTTGTAGGTTGTGAGTTTTGGATAAAGAAATGGAAAGGTACCCGCAGCGGTGCAGGGCGCGCAGAGTTTGTAGGTTGTGCGTTTGCAGGTGTTTGATAAACAAATGTATTAATTACCCGCAGAGTTGCAGAGTGCGCAGAGTTTGTAGGATGTGGGTTTTGGATAAAGAAATTAAAAGGTTATCCGCAGAGGTGCAGAGTGCGCAGAGTTTGTAGGTTGAGAGTTTGCAGGTGTTGGATAAATAAATGGAAAGTTTTCACGCATAGAGCGCAGAGTTTGCAGGGTGTGAAATGGTGTTATTTTTAAAGATGTGTTTTGTGAAGGGTTTTGATTTCGAGGAGAGGAGGCAGAGGGGCAGAGGACGTAAAGGAACACCCAATTTAGTTTCATTGTATTAAACACATACCACATCTTTGCGGCTTTGCGACTTTGCGTGAAAAAAATAAAAAATGTCACGCAAAGTAGGTTTTGAGGCTGAGTGATGTAGGTTTGAATAGAAAATGAAAGGTTTTACGATAGATATTTTCCTTCAATGGGCATTCTTCTTCCGAAGCCGAAAGCTTTTGGAGAGATGCGCAAAACGGGAGGAAATTGGTAGCGTTTCCATTCGTTGCTGTTCACCATTTTTAAAGTTCTTCTTACGGTAAATTCATCGAAACCTAATTCTAAAATATCTTGCGGGCTTTGATGTAATTCGATATATTGAAATAATATTTTATCTAAAATATCGTAAGGAGGTAAAGTATCCTGATCTTTTTGTCCTGGCCGCAATTCGGCACTTGGTGGTTTGCTGATAATATTTTGCGGAATTATTTGTTTGTTGCGATTAATATATTTTACTAATTCGTACACTTCTGTTTTATAGAGATCTGCAAGTACAGCAATTCCGCCACAAAGATCACCGTATAGAGTACCGTATCCGACGGCGGCTTCGCTTTTATTGGTAGTGTTCAATAAAATATATCCGTGTTTGTTGCACATGGCCATTAATGTTAGTCCGCGAATACGAGCCTGAATATTTTCTTCTGTTACATCAAATGGTTTATTTTCAAAAAATGGATTTAATTCCTTATAAATAGATTCGTAAATATTTTTAATGGGAATAGTTTCATGGTTTATTCCAATATTTTCTGCAAGTGCCAATGCATCAGTAACCGAATGGTCTGTAGAAAATTGGGATGGCATTAATAAACCCATTACATTTTCTTTCCCAAGTGCTTCTGCTGCAAGTACTGCTGTAACTGCTGAATCTATTCCGCCACTCAATCCCAGAATTGCTTTTTTAAATCCTAATTTTTCGAAATAATTTTTGATTCCTGTAATCAAGGCGCGATAAATTAAATCAATTTTTACTTTAGGTTGAACTTTATCTTCCGTTTGTGTTTTTGCGGAATTAATTACTTCATCCAGATCAAATATTTTCATCTGTTCCACAAAATACTCCATCTCCTCAAACACTACACTATTGGCATTTACCACTATGCTGCCGCCATCAAAAATAAGATCGGTTTGTGCCCCGCAGTGGTTCACATAAAATACCGGAATTTTATATTTAGCAGTATTTGCTTTTAGTGTTTCTATTCTGCCTTTGGCATGATCATAATCAAAAGGAGAAGCGGAAATATTCAACATTACTTCGGGTTTTATTTTATCCTTTATTAAAACATCCATAGGACATGCTTTATACATCGGATTATCATTTCCAACATTCCACAGGTCTTCACAAACTGTAAATGCGATCTTTCTTCCTTTAAATTCTATGTTTTGAAATTCGGTGCCGGGTTCAAAGTAGCGATATTCATCAAAAATATCATAAGTAGGTAATAAGGCTTTATTAATAATATGTTTTATCTCTCCCTCATAAATAAAAAATGCGGAATTATGTAGATCCTTTCCTTCAATTTTCGGATTTCGCGATGGAGATCCAACCACTACTGCAATATTTTTGGTGAGTGGTTTAATTTTTTCAATTACCGCATAACATTTATCAATAAAATCGTCGAAGTTTAAAAAATCACGGGGTGGATATCCACAAACACATAGTTCAGGAAATAAAATAATATCCGTTCCTTGTTTTTCAGACTGAGTGATATAGTCTGCGATCTTCAGAAAATTTTCTTCAAAATTTCCGATATGAACATTAATTTGTGCGAGGGCTATTTTCATAAAAAAAGTCACGCTTTTTAGGCGTGACAAATTTAATTCAATTATTTATAATCCGATCAGAATAAAACGCCCAGGCGTATTCCGAATTGTTTAAGTGTTGAACTGTTATCATCAATATCATCATCAATCACATTCGCGAATCCATTTTGGAAAAATATACCGGCCATAATAGAAGTGTTTTCAGCCATAGAATATTCTAATCCTGCACCCAAAGTTAAACTCACGTTAAACAATTCATATTGAATACCTGATTCATTGTCTTTATCACGGAAGTTTATATCGGAATAAACCACCTCCCCATCTACAGAATAATCGCCTCTTGCCTTTATACAAATACCGGGTGTTACGCCAAATTGGCCATAATAACTGATATAGTTTATCTCATTAGTGCGCAATCTTACCGTGAGTGGTATTTCAATATATTGCGTTTTAGCATCCCATTCGGTTGTAAAAGGTACTCCCAATAGGGAATCGGAATATGTGATTCCGGAGTTAGCATAATTAATAATGAGTCCCGTTGAAAAGGCGTATCTCTCAACACTGCCAATCGTTTGATCGAAAAGCAACCCATATTGGAAACCAACTTTTGTCCCAATATTTTCTGATTTATCGCCTTCTACCCTTAACCAGTCAAAAACCGGAGATGCGGTAAGCCCGAAACGAAATTCTTGTGCACGCATAGTGGTTATCACCAAACAAAATATACCAACAGATAATATAATTTTCTTCATACCTTTTTAGTTTTACAGTTGAAAAGCAAAGATAAAGTAAACATGTATTACAAACATAAGTCATTTTTAATTAATATCTATATTTTATTCCTGGGAGTTTTATTGTTTTCTGCCTGTAAAAAGGAAAATAAAAATCCTGATCCGGATATTTCACATATAGATTCGCCAAACGCGGAGATAATAAGACTGGAGCAATTGATGGCAGCGGCGAACAGCAGCAATTACAAAGATATTTATAGTCAGATTGAGTCGCAATACCCTGAATTATTCCGTTCCTACTATAAAAATTTCTGGGGTTTTGCGCCAAATGATACATTTCCGAAAACAGCAATTTACGACTCCCTTTATGCCAATACTGGCGGAAATGAATGGATGAACCGTCTTTTAGATAGCGTAAATCTGGAATACGAAAATTTGGATGATGTAATAGAGGATCTCAATAAAGCATTGACCTATTATAAATATTATTTCCCCGATAGTACTTTGCCACAATTTTATACTTATATCGGTCCTTTTGTTTACTGGACCTTGTTTGACAGTAGTTCGCTCGGGATTGAGCTCGACATGTATATGGGAGAACACTTTGCCAATTTTGGCAGTTTCGAAAATAATATGCCGCAATATATTATTACCAGATGTGCAAAACCTTATATCGTTATAAATATTATGAAGAGTCTTGTAGATGGTGCAATAGTAGACCTGGGAGCGGAAGCTACTATTCTGGATGCGATGTTGGCACAGGGCAAAATGTTATATTATCTCGATTGTATGCTTCCGGATCAGGAAGATTCTGTGAAAATGGGATACACAGAAGAACAAATAATATGGTGTGCCGAAAACGAGGGAGAGATCTGGAAATTTTTAGCAGGACAGGAATTATTATTTTCAAAACGGGGGGATGAAAAAAGGCGATATACCGATGAGGCTCCAACTTCTGTAGGAATGCCCGGTGAATCGCCCGGAAGAGCCGCGGTTTGGACCGGTTGGCAGATAGTGCGTTCTTATATGCGAGAAAACCCGGATGTAACGCTTATGGAATTATTTAATGAGCCGGATGCGCTTACACTGCTTAAAAAATCAGGGTATGAACCGGGAGATTGAGATCAGTTCAACATAAATGGCGCAATCATTTGAAACTCGGGAATCACTACATCGAAGTGTTTCCCGTCGAGTTTTTTGATCATAAGGTAGGTTCCTTTCATTTTTCCCATTGGTGCCACAAGATTGCAACCTGAAACGTACTGATGAAAAGCTCCGGGAACAATAACGGGGGTTTCTCCAACTACTCCTTCACCTTCCACCTCACGCCAAACGCCAATTCCATCATAAATATGCCAGTGTCTGCGCAATAATTGAACGGTGTTTTCGCTTTTGTTTTCAATGGTTACCCGGTAAGCAAACACAAACTCCCCATTTTTGGAATAGTTGTGCTGGAAGAAGGTTTCCACGCTTACTTTAACACCTTGAGTAATGCTTGTTACCATATTTTGAGGAATATGACTGTAAATGTAAGTGATATTTTTGCTTACCGCTCTACTTTTAACCAAGAAAGTTATTCACGAGTTCCTCTGCTGTTTGCAAAGTAATGTCCAGTTTATCGTTTATAATGGCAAAATCAAAACGGTCGTGAAAACTTAGTTCGAGCGTTACCCTTTCTATTCTGGTATTTAAGGTTTCGGGAGTTTCGGTTGCACGTTTTTTTAATCTATCTATTAATATTTCAAGCGAAGGAGGTTGAATAAAAATAGATAAAGTTTTTTCGGGAAATTTATTTTTCAAACTTAATGCACCTTTTACATCTACATCAAAAATGATGTGTTTCCCATCATTCCACAATCGTTTCAGTTCACTTTCAAGTGTTCCATAAAATTTTCCCGAATACACTTCTTCCCATTCCACAAATTCGTTTGTTGCAATTTTAATTTTAAATTCTTCATTCGATAAAAAATAATAATCTTTCCCATTCACTTCATTTTCTCTTTTATTTCTTGTGGTTGCAGAAACAGAAAATGCAAGCGACGGAATTGTATTTAACAGGTATTTAACTACAGTAGTTTTTCCTGCACCGGAAGGAGCTGTAACGATGATCAGTTTACCGGGCATTATAAAACATTGTTTAATTGTTCTTTTATTTTTTCGAGTTCGTCTTTCATTACCACTACTTTGCGTTGCATTTCGGCGTGATAAGCTTTGGAACCAATTGTGTTTATTTCTCTGTTCATTTCCTGACAAATAAATCCGAGTTTTTTTCCTTTTTCTGTAAGTGTTTCATTTATGGTTTGCACAAAATAATTACAATGTGATCTGAGTCTTATCACTTCTTCGGTGATATCCATTTTTTCGAAATAGAAGATCAATTCCTGTTCGAAACGATTTTTGTCAATATCTTCTTCTGTAACAAATGCTTTTAGATCGTTGAACATTTTAGTGCGCTGTTGTTCCATTCTGGAAGGATCGAGGTGTTCTACTTCTATAAGTGCATTTAAAATTAATTCCACGTGTAAAACAAGATCTGTTTCGAGGTTTTTTCCCTCATCCAATCTAAATTTTTGTAATTGTGCACAAACAGTATTTAAATGATTAAACAATTCTGTTTGTTGTTCCTCCGATAATGAATCGGTGGAAGTTGTGGTAATATTTGGCAACCGAAAAACAAGGTCGAGTATGTTTGTATCATTTACCTGAAGGTCGGTAGTGATATTTTTTATTTGACGATAATATTCTTTTACCGCTGTTGCATTAATGTCGCCGGTTTTATCATCCGTTAATTCAAATCCTAATGTACAATCTGTTTTTCCTCTTATTATGGTTTTGTTCAACACATTGCGGATCTCTATTTCATATTCCTTAAATAATGGGGAAAGACGAAGGTTCAGATCGAAGGTTTTACTGTTGAGTGTTTTTAATTCGAGCACAATATTTTTGCCGTTGAGGGAAAAAGTTTTTCTTCCGTAGCCGGTCATGGATAGTATCATAATTTGTATTTGAGTGCAAAAATACGATTATACTCTTGCTTTCAAAGACTTATTGTTTCCTGAAAAACTTACCAATGCCACACCCATAAACACTAATAAGGAAGAAATGATCTTATTTATTGAAATAGTATCCGACTGCATAAACACTGCAATCAGGGTTGCGATAACAGGTTGGAGATAAATATAAACACTCACTAAGGCAGGGTTTCCGTATTGAAGTCCGAGTATATTAAATAAGTATGCCAACACCGTTGCACCGAGTATTACTACTGCAAGCGACCAAAGTGCTATGGATGGAATTGTTTGCCATTCGATAGCCAAAAAATCTTTTATTCCGAAGGGAATAACAAGAAAAAAGCCATAAAAAAATATCCATTTTGCAATGGTGAGCGGGGCATATTTTTGCATTAATGGTTTGGTAATTACGAGAAAAATTGCATAAGAAGTTGCATTCAACATAATACAGATATCACCCGTAATACTGGAGGGAGAAGTAACATCTTTAGCGCCTGAAGAAATAAGCATTGCAACACCGATACCGCCGGTAATAATACCCAATGCTTTAAATAGAGTTATTTTATCTTTCAATATGATCCACGCCATTACCAAAACAATAATGGGTGTTGTTATCATAATTAATGCGCTATGAATTTCGGAGGTTAGGCTCAATCCCTTAAAAAATAGCAATTGATTTATTGCAACGCCGAATAATGCGGCTAGAAATATCTTTTTTTGATCTTGTTTTTCTACTTTTTCTTTAATAAAAAGAGTATGTAACAGAAAGAAAATGATCAAGGCGCCGGTTACTCTCATTAATACAATTCCGAATGGAGGAATATGTTCCAAAACAATTTTACCGATAGAATAATTAATTCCATAAATAATGTTTGCGGATAGAATAAAGATGTGAGCCTTGAGTGAATTCTTCACGCGGTAAAGGTAGGAAGAATTGCCGGTAAGGCGGTGTGAGCGGTAAGAATGCGGGAAGAAAAAAATAATTACAATGGAAAAGAACAATATTTTTGGTTTTCACCCTTCCATAGAGTTCCATCGTTAATTCTTTGGAGATACTCGTATTTTTCTTCTTAGTGCTCTCCGTGTATTGTGGAAAAAAATGGTTCCCACCAGCCTCAAAGATGTTTTGTGTGTTTATAATGCGTATCTCATTTTATTTTTATTTGCA
>CAZXBG010000147.1:0-9467 GCA_964638865.1 uncultured Chitinophagales bacterium
AAACTGCCTCCGGAGATGGAGGCAGTTTTTTTTTATTTTAATTGGTCATATTTAATGGCTGCAAAACTTATAATGATAAATACAGCAATATTTTTTTTCCGATGATTCCTTTTTTCCTTATAGTAAAATTACACCGAGAATTAATTGACGGGAGTTATTGTTTTATGCGCTAAAACTGCAAACACAGCGCCGATTAAAGGTGCAGATAAGTAGATCCAAAGATGCGAAAAATTACCTGAAACCAGTGCAGGCGCCAACGACCTTGCAGGGTTCATTGAGGCCCCTGAAATAGGTCCGGCAAACATTGCATCCAATAAAACGGTTGAACCAATTGCGAGTCCGGCAAACATACCTTGCTCTTTTGAACCATGTGCAACATGGATGATCACGAACATTAAAAAAAAGGTAAGTATAATTTCCAAAACAAAACTTTGCATAGCTGAACCGGAAGGCATGGTAGTTCCTAATAAAATATTTTCAGGAAAAAGGAATTTTAATATTAAAGAGGCAAACAATGCACCGCCAATTTGAGCAAGAATATATTGTGGCAATTGATTTAAAGGAAATTTTTTTGCAACCGTAAATGCAATAGTTACAGCAGGATTAAAATGTGCACCGGAAATATTTCCGACAGCATAAATCATTACCATAACAACCAAACCAAATGTAATTGCTATGCCTACATGTGAAATAACGCCGGTTTGTGCGTTGATAATTATTGCACCCGTTCCGCAAAATACCAATGCGAAAGTGCCGATAAATTCAGCCAAATAAGATTTCATAAATTATTTTGTTCTATCTTGAATAAATTGCTGCACGGAAGTCTTAATCTGATCTCTTACTTTTCGGGTTTTTTCCAATTTTTCATCTTGTGTCCCTATAAAGGAAGAAGGGTCTTCAAATTCCCAACCAATTCTTGTGGTAATACCGGGAAAAACAGGGCAACGTTCAGAATTATGTGCATCACAAACCGTAACCACATATTGGAATAGTTTTCCGTCGGTGTACATTTTAAAAACGTCTTTTGTAGGATTATTGGAAATGTCGATCCCATCCTCCTGCATAACCGCAATTGCAAGTGGATTTAAATTTCCTGGCTCCAATCCGGCACTTTCCACTTCAAAACCGGAACCCCCTAATTTTTTTAAATATGCCTCTGCCATCTGGCTTCTTGCACTATTGTGCACACATAGAAATAATACTTTTGTTGGTGACATTTTTTTGGTTTAGATTTCTAATATTTAATATAATCGTAATATTACGGTAATGTTTCAAAATTTTTAACAACAGGTATTACCGGGCAAGGGTGTATTCAACAGTGTTCCCAGATACTGTTTCGCCAATGACCATTCATTTTCATCGATACAATAACAGGTTTTAACGCCTTCAATAGTTCCTTTTATCAATCCGGCATTCTTCAATTCCTTGAGGTGTTGTGATACTGTTGATTGCGACAATGGGAGCTCCTCAACGATATCTCCACAATAACATGTTTGTTTTTTTAACAGCAACTGAATAATTGCAATACGCGCAGGATGTGCCAGGGCCTTTGCGTATAGGGCAATCTTGTTCTCCTTTATTGTAAAATCCTCAATTTTGGCTAAACCCATAATTGTAATTCAATCGCAATGATACGATAAATTTGGGAAATACAAATGCAAGCAATTAAAAAAAAATGACAATTGACAATTGACAATGAAACAGCCAAGTTCCAGGAACTTGTGACGTCGATATTAATTAATTTTGCATAACTATAATTATAAGTTCAGGGTATTCGTTTATTAAATATCTTATTGTGAAACACAAGATGATGAAATTATTTAAAAATATCAGATACAAAATTGCGAGTCTTTTTTTATTGTTCAGGATACAGGGAGATGTTGCCGGTCAGATGACTGCATCCGGAAATTTTGACCCGGAGATTAATTATTACAGGCAGGTGGATACCATTGGAGAATTGCCTGAAAATCCAATTTTATTTATAGGGAGTTCCTCAATTAAAAACTGGAAAAATATGGATAGCGCTTTTGCCGGGTATCCAATTTTGAATCGCGGTTTTGGTGGTTCTACATTTGATGATGTGATTAATTATGCAGATGATGTGATATTAAAATACGATCCAAAACAGATCGTAATTTATTGTGGTGAAAATGATTTTGCAGCTGTGGATACCATTAGTCCCGAAATTATTTTTTCGCGTTTCATGAATTTAATTGCTGTAATCAGAAATAAATATCCTGATGTTCCTGTTGTTTATATTTCTTTAAAACCAAGTCCCGCCAAAACAAATATGATGCATAAAATTATTGCATTTAATACGATGGTGGCAATCTATGTTTCACAACAAAATAATATGGTCTTCGCAAATGTATATTCTCCAATGCTAACCCCAGAAGGGCAACCGGATTCTTCCTATTTTTTTGCCGATAAATTGCATATGAACGAAAAGGGATATGGAGTTTGGAATGAGGTGGTGAGGCCGTTGTTAGCAGAATGAAATGCGTGATTCGGGAAGAGTGAGGCGTGAAGCGTTAGGCGTGAGTGCGCAGGCTTCGCCTGCGGTTTGGTTCCATAAAGGTTTGCCCTTTTCATTCACAATTCAAAATTCATTTGTAAATTTAATCCTTTGTTTAACCCCTTAATTTTATTAAAATGTTTATTGAACTATCTCACACCAAATTAGAGGTCTATTTTTTATCTAAAAAATTGAATCTTGAAATTCACAAAGTCTTAAAAATTTTTCAACCAGAAGAAAAATATAATATGGTACAACAAATAAGACGAGCAGCACTTTCAGTTCATTTAAATATTGAAGAGGGCTCATCAAGGAAATCGGAAATAGAACGAAAACGATTTTATGAAATTTCAAGAGGATCCGTAATTGAAATAGATGCTGCATTTGATGTGGCAATAGAATTAGATTATTGCACCACATCAGATTTGAAATTATCGGGAGAATTATTAGATCGTATATTTAAAATATTAAGTGCGATGATAAATTCTAACCCGAAATATTAAAGTTTTTCTACTATAACTAATTCAATGTTCGTGAGGCATAAATCGCGAGTGCGCAGGCTTTGCCCACGGTTCAATTCCAAAAAAGGCTTGCCTTTTTTCACTCACGCTTTACGCCTCACGATAACAAATGTCTAAATACATCTACCTATCACCCACTCCTCACGATTCACGTCCTTATCTTGCAATAACAAGTTGCTGTGTGCTCACCACTGAATTTTCTTTGATAAACTGCACGAAATACATTCCTTCTGCATAGTTTGTCAGATCTAAGGTGGAATTTGTTTCGCTTAAAAACTCGCCGGTTAATTTTCCGGTAATATCAAAAATTCGGATGTTTGTATTATTGTCAAGATTCAAAACATTAAATAATCCGGAACCGGGATTCGGAATAATTTCCGGTGCAATAATATCTTCAGTACCTAAACGGGCAGGTGTGCTGAAATTTTTACTTTTTGAATATTTTGATCCTCCTGGACAGGTATAACTTACTTTTAATTTATAAGCAGTAGCTGGAATTAATCCCGTAAGTGTAACATTACTTGTGGCAACCATGGAATTTATCCATGCACCACCGGCAGCAGGTCTGTATTGCACTTTATAACTTCCAACCCCTTCATCAATCCAATCGAAACTTGCTGTTGTAGAAGTTAAACCTGTTGTTGTAATTGATGGCAGAGGTCCACACACAGAACTTACAGTTGCAGTTGCTAAACGAATACAACCAATACCATCAGTTACTGTTACAGAATAACTTCCTGCGGCTAAGGAGGAAATATCTTGTGTAGTTGCAAGATTGCTCCATGCATAACTAAAGGGAGCAGTTCCACTAGTAACTGTGAGATCAATAGCACCATTATTAAAACCAAAATTTGTATTGGTAACGGAAGTGGAAACATCAAAATTTCCACAAGCATCCACTACATGATATATTTCACCACCAGATAAGGAGGCACAATAAATTTCACCATCAAAACCCTCCCCAAAAGTGGAAATATCATCTTGTGAAAGTGGTTCCATAACTGTATTCCATCCACCTAATCCATTAGAAACTGTAGTCCACCAATTTCCGGTAACATAATCACAATAAATATAATATCCAACCATGCCGGGATATTGAGATCCGCGATAAACATATCCACCGGTAATTGCATATCCACCTGCTCCGAAAGTATGATTATATACAAAAATCGGATAGTCGTAGGTACCGGGAGCTCCACAACCGGCCCCATCATAAATTACATTTCCCTCGTAACATCTCCAACCCCAATTTTCTCCACCTGTTGAAGATGCGGGTTGATAATCTACTTCCTCCCACGCACCTTGACCAACATCTCCAATCCAAAGGTCACCTGTTTGACTATCAAATGAAAACCGCCATGGATTTCTCAAACCATACTGCCAAATTTCATCATCTCCAACAATTCCAACAAAAGGATTGGTAGCGGGATTGGTATAAGGAAGTGAGCTTACATTAATTCGCAACATTTTTCCTAATTTTTGGTCCGTGATATCCTGAGCTCGGTCACCGGGATCTCCACCACTTCCACCATCACCTGTTGCAATATACAAGTATCCGTCGGGACCGAATTCTAAATTTCCGCCGTTGTGATTTGTAAATGGTTGAACAATAGTCATGATAATAACCTCACTGGCAACATCTCCAAGATTCGGATTTACACCATTGCGGGTATATCTTGCAATTACTGTATTCCCTGTACCGGTATTATTGGTATAATTCACATAAAAATATCCGTTAACTGCATAATTTGGGTCAAAAGCTAATCCAAGTAACCCTTGTTCACCGCCTGACGACTTCACTTTGGAATCAATATCCATAAATAAAGAACTGGTTCCGTCGGTATTTAATATCCGAATATACCCTGTTCGTTCAACAATAAACAATCTGGAGTCGCCGGCATTTGCAATATCAACCGGCGAATTAAATCCCGGAGAAGGCATAAGAGCAAGGTCAAGGTGTGGATGCTCCACAACTTGCGCATTCACTCCAACATGAGTGCAAAGTGCAACAGCAGTAAGGACGCCTAATTTTCGTAAATTCATTTGCATAAAATTATCTTTTAAAAGTGAGTTAAATGTCGTGTGGGAGTCGAGGATCCAAAAACTGATTTCAATACGAAAATAGAAAAATAAATCATTAAACAAGTATTTTTCAAAGTTAATTATTTCTTAAGGAATTTGTAAACCTTTTCCTGCCACTCATTCGTGAATTTAATCAGGTAAACTCCGGGAGTTAAATCGGCTATTTCAACAAAGCCATTTATTTTTACAAGTTGTGTTTTAACAACGCTTCCATTTATATCTGAAATTGATATTAAATTTAATTCTGTAATTCCATTAAAGTAGATTTTATCATCGGCCGGATTAGGATATATGATTATAGTATTTTGAACATCCTCCCAACTATTTTTTAAGAGAAGTGTGGTGAAATTTCCATTTGTTGTAAAAATTCCGGGAGCTCCGGGACATTTATTTTTTATTTTATATGTGTATGATGTAGCAGGTAATAATCCTGAGATATTAATATTTGAAACAGGTGTATTTAATTGTGTATAAGCACCGGGCCCGATTGGTTTATACAAAATTCTATAACCTACTGCACCAACATCATCCCAATTAATGGCAACAGATGATGCAGTTGGAGTTGCAATAATTCCCGTTGCTGGACCACATAAATTAATTATATTTCCGGTAAATAATTTTATACATCCATTATTATCAATAACAGTAACATTATAATCACCGGCAGATAATGCAGAAATATCTTCCGTAGTGGAACCGTTGCTCCAGTTGAACAAGAAGGGAGATTCGCCACCGGCCAAAATCAGATCTATAACACCATTATTAATTGTAGAAGCGGATGCATCAGTAATTGTTGCGGATAAATTAAAACTTTCGCACTTGTCAATTATTTTATAAATATTTCCGGTTTGATTTACACAGGCATATAATTCACCATTTACATCTTCCCCAAAAGAAGTGATGTGATCAACCACATACCCATAAAATTCTATGTTCCAAACAGCGGGAGCAGTTTCTTGCATGGTCCAGAAATTTCCACTCACATAATCGCAGAAAATATATTTTCCATAAAGGTCAGGAAATTCGGATCCGCGATATACAAATCCACCGGTAATTGCAAATCCCCCTGAATCAATATCATGCGGATAAACAAAAACGGGGAAATCAAAATCAGGAATTATGGTATCACAAAGTGGTCCGGGACGCAACATATTCCCTTCATAACATTTCCATCCGAAATTAAAAAATTCTGCTGTGTCTGATTTAATTACATTAATTTCTTCCCAACTTTCTGAACCCACGTCTGCAAGATATAAATCACCTGTCAAGGGGTCGAAATTACAGCGCCACGGATTGCGCAATCCAACAACCCATATCTCATCATCACCCGGAACTCCAACATATGGATTATCTGGAGGAATTGCATAAGGCGTTCCACCATCCACATCGATTCGCAAAATTTTTCCGAATTTATTATCGATAATTTGTTGCGCTCTGTTGTGTCCGGCACCACCGCCATCACCCATAAAAATGTATAAATATCCATCAGGCCCAAAATTCAAATCACCACCATTGTGATTGGCAGCCGGTTGGTCCATAAACAATAAATTTAGTTCGGAGGCCGAATCAGCGTTGTCAGGGTTCCCGGGACTGACAGAAAAACGCGAAATATGGGTATCACCTAAAAGATCGGTATAATTCACATAAAAAAACCCGTTTTCGCTATAATCCGGATGGAAAACCAAACCAAGCAATCCCTGCTCACCCCCGTCGGATCCAACTATACCCGTTATATCCAAAAAATTAGTTACAGAATTATCCGGAAACAATATTTTGATTTTTCCGGCCCTTTCCACTATGAACAACCGTTCGTCGCCCGCATTAACGATATCAACAGGTTCTAAGAACCCGGAAGCGATCAAAACGGCATCCGGCTTCGGTTGTGCCCAACTATTAAAAAGAGACAGGAAGAATAGGAAAGTTAGGAAAATGCGCATAATTTTTGGATTAACTATGTAAATAGAGGAGAAAATTACCAAAAATCAAAATTTTACAAAACTTAAACAGTGATACCAAAAAAACTCAAAATTCGTTTTATAACTTTACTTGATGTTTATGAAGGAAAGATTACTGATCATAGGAGTTATATGTTTTCTACTGGCCGCCTGCGAAACTGCCGAAAATATACAGGACGGCCAAACAGCATATAAATTAAAAAAATATGCACTTGCAACCGAATTATTACAAAAAGATTTTGCAAAAGCCGAATTGCCAGACGAAAAAGGAAGAATCGCCTTTCAGATAGGCGAAAGTTTCGAATTTAATAATAATTATGAGCGGGCTGCAGAATGGTATTACAAAGCGTCGGATTTAAATTACGGAAGTGATGCAATTTTACGTTATGCATATATGTTGAAAGCCCAGGAAAAATATATTGATGCGATAAAAGAATTTGAAAAATATTTGAATGAAGAACCTTATCGCCGTCCTGAAATAACACTTGAATTAAATGCATGTAAACAAGCTTTAACATGGATGAACAATCAGAAAGATGAATACGAAAGAGATACCTATGTTACGAATCTCACGGCGTTAAATTCAGCGGATGCGGATTTTAATCCTGTTTTGTATAAACAAGATCAATTGTTGATCACTTCCTCCAGAACAGCCTCAAGTGGTGAAAAAACGGATACCTGGACAAACGATAAATTTTATGATATTTTTGTATCACAAATTAAAGATGTAAATACTTTTACTGCCCCTGAAAAATTTGAAGGCCCGTTTAATTCCGAATATAACGATGGCACCCCTGCTTTTAATAAAGATTTTACCGAAGTATATTTTACCAGATGCGGAAGCGGGGATAAAAAAGTGGATGATTATTGCGGAATATATTTTAGCACTGCATTGCCTGACGGAGGATGGAGTGAACCTGTTCCATTGCCATTTTTTGAAGATACCATGAATATTGGAACTCCGTGTTTGTCGCCAGACGGAGAGACATTGTTTTTTGCTGCAACTAATTTAGACGGATACGGCGGAAGTGATATTTATACCAGCAAACGAAACGAATCGGGTTGGGATGCAGCAGTTAATGCAGGTCAGGTAATTAATACCAATGGCAATGAAGTTTTCCCTTATTTTGATATGGAAGGAACATTCTATTTTTCTAGTGATAAACATCCGGGAATTGGCGGACTTGATCTTTTTTCTTCAACGTGGAAAAACGAAAAATTCAGTAATATTAAAAATCTGGAATACCCGATAAATTCCGGGGCAGATGATTTTGGGTTGATCATGCTGAATAAAAATTTATTTAAGAAAAGTGATACTTTAATGGCCGGTTATTTCTCTTCCAATAGGACAGGCGGAACTGGTGATGATGATATATATCAATTCATAAAAACATCAAAAAAATTAAGACCTGCAGTATATGTTTTAAATGGAATGGTTAAACAAAAAGTGTATGAAGATTCTATGGATGTAAACAGCAGGGTTTTGGATACGATAGTATTAAATAAATCGGTTGCAACGCTTGCATATCCCGGATTATTGACTTTATTAGGAAAATTTAATATTGGAGAAGATGGAAAATTTACTGCTCAGGTAGATTCGCTGAAGGAATATAAGATCACAGGAATGAAGGATGGTTTTTTTAATAATACCACTTTTATCTCCACAAAAAATTTGCGAGGTAACCCGGGAGATACTGTACTATTATATGCAGAAGTGGTGTTAGACAAAATTCCCGTTGCCACTGCCGAAAAAGGTGGTGAAATAAAATTAAAAAATATTTATTACGATTATAATGATTCATCATTGCGGGCTGAATCGTTTCCGGAATTAGATAAACTGGTAAAATTATTGAGTGAAAATCCTGGAATTAACATACAAATTAATTCTCACACCGATACAAGAGGAAACGATAAATACAATGAGAAATTAAGCAGAGGCAGAGCAAATAGTGTTGTGGAATACCTGATAGAAAAAGGAATTGAACAAATACGTTTATCTTCCAAAGGCTTCGGCGAAAGTACGCCAAGTACCATCACATCAGATGAAATATTACCAAGTGCCAAAACTGCTCCCAAGGGAACAGTTTTAAATGATGTTTTCATCAATAGTTTTAAAACCAACAAACAAGATTTTGAATTTCTGCACCAGTTAAACAGACGCACTACATTTAATGTAACTAGTGCAACCATTAATATTCAATCGGAGGATGCAGATAAAATTGAAATTGATGCGGCACCTGATGGTGTTAGAGACCCTGATGATAAGAAAGTAGATTGAGTTCTAGGTTGACAATCTGCCACCTGCCTACTGTGACTAGCAACTGGGACTGTGACTGCGACTGGTTCTGAGTTCAGATTTTTTATTATAGGTTGTTGATTATAGGTTAAATTTTT
>CAZXBG010000148.1:0-7193 GCA_964638865.1 uncultured Chitinophagales bacterium
TTAACTACATTTGACACATAATCACCACCACTATGAAATACGGAAAAAATCCTTTGTTGTGCATATTATTTGTAATGTTTTTTGGTAATGCAATAATACAGAATGTGAAATTTACTGAAATGACTCCGACAGTAATAAAAGAAATGGAGTCAAAAAAAGAAAATCAACTGAGGGTTATTTCTTTTTCTAATAAATCGGGGGAATTAATTTTTGATAAAGGAGATGGCAAGGAAATAATAAAGATTGTAAAATTGGATGATCTTGACTTATACTATACAAAAGAGATAGGTGAAAATTTATATTTCTTTAAAAGAATTTTTGAAAAAGGTATATTAACCTACACCGGGGTAAAATATGACATGGAAACTTTTAAGTTGGGAACACCAAAAACGGTTATGTCAATCAATTCAAAATCAGATCCGGAATATTACGCTGGTGGAATTTTAATCTAAGAGAATGGTAAATATTTCGCTATGAGTGCCAACCCAGGAAAAAAGGTTCAAACTTCTACTTCAACAATATTCTATCAAACAGGTAAGGCAACTGCAGTAATAGATAAAGATCTAAATTTATTGTATCAGGTTGAATTCCCTTTTATGTATGGTGAAAAGGAATTTAATTATGATGTGGCAAATGTATTGACTGATGATGGATCCTGGTATTATTTCGGGATACAATATACGGGAAAAGGAGATGAAAAAACAGGAGAGTATGGTTATTTTGAAACAACACCTGATGGAAAAACTTCAGAGTTTAAAAAGGTAGGTTTTGACAAAAATTATATTTCTGAAGTTTATACAGAAATTGTAGGTGATAAATTAATTCAGTATGGTTTATGGTCTAAAACCTTTAACCTGAAAACAATGAGTGGAACTTTTTATTTAGAAATGGATATAAAAGCTCAAGTGAAAATAAATGTGCAACAATTCACGGAGTTTACAACTGAGGAGTTGTCGCAATTCATTTATAATTTAAACAAATCTAAGGTAGAAAAAAACGGAAGCATTAGCGGTATAGTACCGATTGTTTTGGAAGGGGATTCCGGTAAATTTGAAAACGGCAATTATGTAAGTGTATTCAAAAGAGCAGAGCGTACATTTTTACAAGGTTATGACATTTCAATCGGATCAATTTTAGTGGCACAATATGGTCCTAAATCAACTGATATGATCAATACTATTGTTTTAATTAATCAACAAACACCCGGACAAATAAACTTCTTTTCTATAGGTGCAACATTAATAGATGATAAAGTTGTGGTTTTGTTCAATGACCATCAATCCAATGCAAATATCACTACAACTGGTGAACCAAAATTATATGATCCTGTGCCGTTAAAAACTTCAACCACCGCCTCGTATGCAGTAATAATAAATAGTACAGGAGAAGCTAAAAGATTTAAACTTGCATCTCTCTTAGAGGAAAATATCATTTTTAAGAAATTGTCGCCCTTAAAATCAGAAAATGGCATTGTGGTAATGATGAAAGAAGATCCAAAAGTAATTGAAAAGAATTATAATGTTTCTGGTGATGATGAATTGAAAAGTTATCTGCTAGAGATCCAAGATTAGTGTTTATTAATCATAAAACATCCTCACTAAACAACGTTTTTTCCAGCTTTGCATCGTGCCCATAAATATCTTTACGGAAATTAATTTCCCCTGTTTCGTCTACCCAAGCTGTGAAATAAACTATAAAAACCGGAATTTTTTCTTTTAATTTCACATAGGTTTCTTTTCCGAGATAATACAGGGAATCAATTTTTTGCTGCGTATATATTGTATCGTATCGCAACAAATACTCTGCAAGTTTTTTTGGTTCTTCCAGTCTTATACAACCATGACTGAAGTTGCGCTGCGATTCTTTAAACAAATATCTTGAAGGTGTATCGTGAAAATAAATATTATGTTCATTTGGAAAAAGAAATTTCACCCATCCTAAGGAATTATTCCCACCTGGTTTTTGACGAATCCGGTAGGGCATTTTAGTGTAGTTACTCCAATCAACATTACTTACATTGATAGTTTTTCCGTTGGAATCAAAGGCTTCCATATTTTCTTTTTCCAGATAATTTTTATTCTTTTTTAAGGAGGGCAGAATTTCATTATTTAAAATACTTGGCGGAGGAACCCAATAAGGACTGAACACCACATATTCCAATTCGTCATTAAAAATGGTGGTGCTTGTTGTGGATTTGCCAACAACAACGTTTATGGTAAAATTGAGTGTATCCTTCTCGAAAATATACATCTTATAAGCCGGAATATTTACCAATATGTAATTTTCTCCTGTTTCCCGTGGTATCCAACGGCAGCGTTCCATATTTAATTCGAGCTGTTGTTTCCGTTGTGAAGGGGAAACATTTATTTCTGCTAAAAACTTTTCTCCTACCGAGCCATCCGGTTTTAATCCATGGCGCGACTGAAATTTTTTAACCGCTACTGTAACGTTTCCATCAAACAAATTAGTGGAATCGTTTTCAGCAAGGTCGCCAAATATATTTAACCGATATTTTATTTCTGAAATAATAAACGCGGAATCCCCATCTTTGTAAAACTTAATTCCTTCGGACAGCATTAATTTATTCCAAAGTATAGAATCCGGAATTTCTTTGTATTTTTTTAAATACTTTTTTAATAAAGGGTATTGGGGATACAATGGGTCGTAGGCTGTAAAAGAATTTTTTCCACCCGCCAAAATAGAATCCAGCATGGAAACAGAAGGAATTGTTTTTCGGGTGATGTACCAATCTAATTCCTTTGTTGTTTTTTCATTAAGTCCGAACCATACCTTTTGTGCATAAATAAAAAATTCGGCAGTAAGCAGTAATTCAAATTGTGTTGTCAGGCTATCGGCACCGGAATAGGAATAATTGGGATCAGAAATTATGGTAAATTGTTTTTTTAATTTCGAATAATAAACAACAGAGTCTTTTAATCCTTCCTCATCAAAATGATCCAACAAATTTATAAATAAACCGCCCTGTTCCACAATGCCATATTCATTAAACCACGCAGATTTTGAATTTCTGTTGTTATAAAATGTTTTTATTTCTTCTGCATGAAATGAAAATAATGGATGTGCATTTAAAAAGCCGGTTATTTTATCGGAATCGATATTTAGCGGATAAAACACTTTTTTTATGATAATAACACTGTCGTCGTGCATGTTATTTTCATTATTTGCGACATTTTTTTTACAGGAGAAAAAGGACGCAATTAACAACAGAATACTGAAAAGGATTAGGAACTTATTTTTGACCATAACAAAAAAGGTTGGCCTAAATTGCAAAACAATTTCGAGAAACCCGATTTTACCGATAATTTTACAGGTAAATATCCGAATATGAGCGAATTAAAAGACAAAAATCAACTGAACATAGAACTTTCCGAGGAAATTGCCGAAGGGATCTACTCGAACCTTGCCATCATTACGCATTCCAGTGCAGAGTTCGTTATCGATTTTATACGTGTAATGCCCGGTGTGCCGAAAGCAAAGGTGAAAAGCCGGATTCTTATGACCCCACAGCACGCAAAACGACTGTTAAAAGCACTCACTGATAATATTTCTAAATTTGAGAATACACATGGTGATATTAAAGACAACGAAGGGTTTGGCGGTATTTCAATGAATTTTGGGCCGACTGCAAAGGCATGAGGTTAAATCTGACGTTTTTGAAGCAATTAACAGAAAATCTGCATAGAATTTTATATTTATCAATTGTTTAAACTAGTGTTTAGATTAGAATTTCAGTGTCAGAAAATCCTATACTTAGTTTGCTACACAGCTAGGCAAATTGGATTTTTTGAGGATTTGAAATATGTTAAACCACTATACCGTTTTATAAGTTGCAATCGATTTTAGGTTGCTTTGTAAATAAAGTTGTGTATTTAACCTCACAAATTTTGTTATTGTTAAAAAATGTTAGATTTTCGTTGTCCCATAGGCATCAGCACAACATGTTTAAAAAACCATTCATAACGTTTCTGGCGATTACCATTGGTATGTTTTGGCAAAATTCTTTGCTGAAAGCGCAGCCTATCGTGTTATCCAGGGAATTTGGGGTGAATTTGGGCTTTTCAAGTTTTCTAGGCGACCTTGGTGGATCCGACGATATAGGGCGGGCGTTTTTTTGGGATATTGACCCGGAAGTTACACGACCGGCATTAGGAATTGTATACAGACAAGAAATTATTCCGAGGACTGCTTTTCGTTTTAATGCGATCGCTTCAATGGTAAAGGGTGATGATGCCCTAACCGACAATGAATTCAGGCATTATAGAAATTTGAGTTTCCGATCACCAATAGTGGAAGTTTCGGGAGAAATTGAATTGTCGATGAATCGGTTCACCGGAATAAAGAAGAAAAGATGGACACCTTATATCTATGCCGGAATTGGAGGTTTTTATTTTAATCCTCAGGCACAGTATGATGGCGAGTGGGTTAATCTTCAGGAACTTGGAACGGAAGGTCAGGGACTGCCGGAATACCCGGACAGAAAAAAATATTCTAAGATCGCAGTATGTTTTCCTATAGGAGGCGGATTTAGAGTGCTTACCTATAATAACTGGGTATTAGGATTTGAAATGGCAGCCAGACTTACAACTACAGATTATATTGATGATGTTAGCTCCTATTATCCAAATCCGGATTATTATTTTCTCCACTACGATCTTGAAAAAGCGGTTATGGCAGCAGCACTTTCCAATGCATCGGATGGCACCAGACCCGACCTGATTGAACCGGAAGGCGGACGAGGTGATCCTACTAATAATGACGCATATATTTTCGGCGGCATGATAACTTTTACTTACCATATGGAATTTCAGAGAAATGTAAGTTCTATAAAATGTTATTTTAGCGACGACAATAAATAATTGAATAGGCAGATTTTCGCCAACCTTATTATTCTTGATCAGTATTCCATATTTTCCAGGCATATTCAGCCTGCAATTGCAACATTTCCAGTCCGTTTTTAATACTGCAACCCTGTTTTTCACCCTGTTGAAGAAAGAGTGATTTTTCAGGATTATAAATCAGATCGAACAACAGATTATTTTTTGACAATAAATGATAAGGTATTTCCGGAGCAACATTTGTATCGGGATACATACCTGTAGGAGTGCAATTAATTATTACAGGAAATTCTGAAATAATATCCCCGTTTAATTCAGTATAAGTAAAATTATTTTCCGATTTATTTCTTGATACAAATACCGGCTGAACATTTAATTCCTGTAAAGCATAATTAACTGCTTTTGACGCACCACCTGTTCCAAGTATTAATGCTTTTTTGTGTTGTTGTTTCAACAAAGGTTTGAGTGAGTCGCGGAAAGCAGAATAATCAGTATTGTAACCAACCTTTTGTATTTCGTCAATTTTGATACAATTTACTGCGCCAATTTTTTGGGCTGTCTCATCAAGATCGTCAAGATATTCTATTACGGTTTCCTTAAAAGGGATGGTTACATTTAATCCGTGAAGATCTTTTTCCACTTCAAATAAAAACCTGACATCTTGAATATTTTCTAATGGGAAAAGGGAATAATTACAATCTGCTATTTCCTCTTTTTCAAATTTTTCCGAAAAATATTTTTCTGAAAATGAATGGGTAAGCGGATATCCTATTAAACCAAATTTTCTCATGAAGCAGGCTTATTTGATTTAGCTAGTTTTGCTTTTATTAACTCAACAATAATTGGAACGATGGAGATAAAAATAATTGCCAACACTACGATCTCAAAATTATTTTTTACATATTCATTATGGCCTAACGCAAATCCTAATATTGTGATTGAAGGAATCCAAAGAAAAGCGCCAACAACATTATAGGTAATAAATTTTTTATACGACATGGTGCCAAGGCCTGCCACAAATGGTGCAATTGTGCGCACAATAGGCACAAAACGAGCAATAATGATGGTTTTGGCGCCGTATTTTTCATAGAATTTATGCGTTTTAGCAAGGTGCTCCGGTTTTAATATTTGTTTCCCCCGAAACTTCAGTTTCATGGCGCGTTCCCCAAAATATTTACCAATAAAATAATTGGTGGTGTCTCCTAAAATTGCTGCCACAAGTAATAAAGGAATTAAAATATAAATATTGAGTGCTCCTGTAGCACAAAATGTTCCTGCAGCGAATAAGAGTGAATCGCCGGGTAACCATGGCCATATCACAATTCCAGTTTCAATAAAAATGATCATGAAAAGGATCACATAGATCCAGTTTTCATAAGTGGTAATCCATGCTGCAAGGTATTTGTCCAAATGCAGAAAGGTATCAATAAACGAATGTATAAATTCCATGTTGTTATGATATTATTGTAAAAAGTGATGAAATGTATCACCTCTTAAACCCAGGCGTAAAGTTTCCAATGGAATTATTTCATTTGGAGCAATATTCCCAAGATTTACATTAGCTCCCAATAATTTAATGAAATAAACCTGCTGACTTTTAATGGGCGCTTCCCATATAATTTTATCTTCAGAAATAACCGTGAGAATTTCATCAATAAGATCGCTCCGCACTTCGCCTTTGCTGTGATAAATTCCAACGGTTCCACTTTCACGTGCTTCTGCAATCACTTTATAACTGCCAGCCTCAATTTCCTTTTTCATCAGCTCAATCCATTTATATGGAGCTAATATCTTTGTTTCATCTTTAGATCCAACCTCGCTTAAAACAGTAACGTGTTTAGCTAATTTGGTAATATAATCGCATTTAACATCGTGTTCTAATTCTATAGATCCATCACTCACTTCAGCATATTGCATTTTGTATTTTTCCAACAATCGCAGATAATCGTCAAATTGATTTCTAACTACAAATGCCTCAAAAAGAGTTCCGCCAAAATAGGTTGGGATATTAGCATTTCTATATACTGCAAGTTTATCTTCTAGCCCAGGTGTTACGAATGCGGTTCCAAAACCAAGTTTAAGTAAGTCGATATAGGGTTCAGAAACAGATAAAAGGTCTTCTGTTTCCCTGATACTCAAACCCTTGTCCATAACCATTGTAATGCCATGTGTCCGGGGTTTTGCGTTCCTGGTGGGAAGGCTGCTAAGTTCAAAGTTCATTAATGCTTAAAATAGTGCGGTGCAAAAATAAGGATAAATGGGGGGAATTGAGAATGGTGAATGGTGAGTGGTGAGTGGTGAGGGGTGAGTGGTGAGTGGTGAATGGTGAGGGGTGAG
>CAZXBG010000148.1:7293-9415 GCA_964638865.1 uncultured Chitinophagales bacterium
TGGTGAGTGGTGAATGGTGAATGGAGAATGTGTACTTGACTGAAATAGCTTATGCGAAGTAAAATCATTCAATGTTACAAACTGCCCACTGCGACTGTGACTGCGACTACTTCATCCCTCCTCACAACTTCACCAAACGTTTAATTCCCTGTTCAGATTCCGTAATAAAGTTGACCAGAAATATTCCATTTTCTATATTTTTAACTGAGATCTTAATCGCATTAATTCCTGAGGTAAGATCTGCATTTTGTTGTTGTAATACTTTTCCGTTCAGGTCGGTTATCCGGATTGAAATTTTTTGCGGTTTTTCAATTTGAATTTCTGCGGTAAAAATATCGGAAGTTGGATTTGGAAAAATATTTATTTTTTCAGAAAAATCTGCAGAAGGAACCGGATAAATTAATCGAATTAATTTTTTACTTTCTTCATTTAATCCGCTTAGATCTAAATCTCCTCCATTCATAAAAATACATAAATGTGCACCTATCACACTTTTTGCATCGTTTGTAATACTTGCTCCTTCGCCAAAACCCAATGTGTTTCCTTTGTTTAAATTCATATAAATATCACCCGAATAATTGGAGTTTGGATCTTTTACCAGACTCACTCTGTTATTAATAAACAGGGATGCACCTTTACCTAAAACAATTGTTCCGCCACTTCCTAAACCTAAAACTCCAACGCCATTATTTCCGTATTGTAACGAACTGCTATCAGCAACCTTAATTGCTGCCCCGTTTTTAAACATTACACAAGAAGTGGGGCCATACATTTCCAATTTTCCGGAATTAAAAATATAATTTGTATTTCCGGTGAAAACCATTTCAGCAATACTTAAACAAAATGTTCCTCCATTATTTATCAGGTTAACCTGATGGCGCAAAGTATCTCCCTCTGCAAATCCACCGCGCAACTGAACAAGCGGTTGCGTTAATAAGGAATAATACTCTTCAATTTCGATATTAATTGCGGTTACCTCAGATGGATTTGGATATGGAGTTACATCAATATAATCAAAATGTTCGGTTGAGGGATAAAATGGATCGTCATATTTTAAAATGCCTAAAGTTGAAAATCCAAAAATATTTGAAGCTTTTATAACATAAGTAGTATCTTCATAAAATCCATCTGAATTTATAAGGTCTGTAATTAATGTGGCGTCATATACTTCTTCCAAATACGGATTGGTCCATTTTTTAAAGATGGTTTCCGTTGCATTTTCAAAGGTTAATTTGATGATATAATCTGTTAGAAATTGTGTTTCAAATTTTTCTGTAGGAAAACAAAATCCACCGTCAAAAGAACTCGCATTAATAAAATGCCAACGGATAGTAGTTGCAGTTAATGTGGAATCCGGTATTTCGATTCCAAGAATGATCGCAGAACAAACAAGATCTGCACAGGCGATACTAAGATCGAGGTTCATTAAACTTGTAAAGAAACCATCGTAAATTAAATATGCAGCATCTTTTTGTAAATTTATTTTATTTAAATCAGTGAGGTCAGCCTTAATAAATAACGACCGGCTGGTGTCAAAAGCATTCATTAAAAATGAAATTCCTCCATAGGTTTCTTCTTCCTTTAAGGATAAACAAATGGAGGAATCAACAATACCATTATAAGTATCATCAATGGTTTGATATGCTGTCCAGCCAATAGTTGTGGTAAATTCAATATCACTATCCCAAACACAGGTAGTATCAACTGCCAAGTAGCTGCTATTGTAAGGTATGTTTTGAGAAAATAAGGTGTGATTTAATAAAAATATTAAAAGAAATAAGGTTGTTTTCATGTGATGGTAGTTAGATACGTAAAATATAAATATTAGGAAATAATAATTTTATTTGATGAAATATAATTCTATTTCAATCTTCTACACCAACTTTACCGCATTAAAGTTTACAAACAGAGGAAAATTTTCCAATATTAAAACCATTCTCCATTCTCAACTCTCCATTTTTTACCGCTTTCCTTTAGACCTCACAGGTTTCCATAACCTGTGAGGGCTAAAGGAAATTTAGTTGATAATTTGTTAATCGGGTTATTTGATAATTGAATAGCGTCCGGCTGTTCATTGGTACATTTATACATTGGTACAATGGTACATTTATACATTGGTACA
>CAZXBG010000149.1:0-7559 GCA_964638865.1 uncultured Chitinophagales bacterium
AGTGACTTAGTGTTTAACACATTGAAACTTGATGCTACATCCGACCCAGCCAAATCCCATAGACTTTATTATACGATTATGAGAACCATGATTGATAATTTACCTAAAGGAAAGGATAAGGAAAAAAAAGTTAAGAGATTATATCTATTATGAAAAGAGTCTATTTTTAAATAGAGGGCAAGATAAGGATGAGTATGGAATTAGGGGGAGCGATGAAAGAATGACATATATCGATAATTTTCTACAAGTTGCATTGGAAAAAGTGTATGAGTGGGTTAGAACAGGAGCAAATCCATTTGATTTATACATGTCGTTTTACAGTCTTAATGAGGAAAAGGGGTATCATAAAAAGAAAATTGAAAATCAAAGCACCTTTGACCAATAGTTAACGGGCTTATTGAGAGTTCCACTACATAAAAAAAGTAATTCACCTCAAGCCTGTTGTTTATAAATAATATATAAATGTGAATTTGTAATTTCTTTATAATGGTGCAAATCAAAACTGCTTAAATAACCAGGATAAACTTTTCCAAATTCTTGCATTATTGTTTCTAGTCTGGTAATCCCATTAATGAATCTTATTTCTTGGCCTCCAATGTGTTGAGCCAATTTAAGGTATCGAGCCTTTTCAGAGTCCATTCGTAGTTTATCATAAGCAAGGTAAACGGCTTCTGTAATTTTGGTTTTCCTACCGTTTGCAGGTGAAACCAATACCGAAAGCCTTGTATGAGTTAAGGGGTGTTCACCATGATGCGCCAAATGTGCTCGTATTAGATGTAATGCAGAATAAAATGATATTGTTGTCTTCCAATCCCAAAATAAATCTGGACTATTTACGCATAGGCCACATAGAGCTTTTATGTTATGCTCAAATTGGTGTATGTGTTCAGAAAAATCAGCCATTAAAGTAGTTATAAGTCCACTTTGTAGAACGCAGGTGGGGGTAAAAGATTATCAGACTCATAAAAAATTGTTAAGTCTAACGATAACCCTGTTGTGCTATATTTTGAATTAATAGTAGAAATTAAGTTTATCAAAGCATCCTCTGTGCGGTCATCTCCATCAGAAATAACAACCCAAACGTATGCCTTGTTGCTTTCAACTGTTATATATGAATTTATTAGATTCATGTCTTTCATTTGTATAAATAGATTTTTAAGTAGCTGAGGTGCTACAATACTTTTTCTCATTTTGTTCATTTCGGTCCCAATCCCGATTTCGTCTCTTTTTATAATTGATGTAAACATGCGCGTTTGATCGTCATTTGCAATATCCAATTCTACTGATAATCTATCCACTGTAAGTTTATCAACGATACTATCAATTAATTCAATCATTTTGGGTTTCAAATGATTTTCGGCTGATGTTTCTTGAATGTTTGGCATTTTATTATTCTTTTTGACGTTCCTGAGATAAATGTATTTTATTAAATAAGATTCATTTGCATCGTTGTTATCCACAAACAAGTGTTGATAAACAAGAGTAAGGCAAATTTAAATTATTTCTTGCAAAGAACATAATGAACGCTATTGGATTGCAAAAATTTTACCAAATATGCAAGATTTCCAAAGTTATGACGTAAATGTTGCTTGTCAGATGTCGTTACCCACCTACTTGTGACAGGCTGAATTATTTTATATACTAAAAAAGACACAGTTAGTCTTAGGTTTTCCCCATAAATCCAATGTTTTCAAGGCTTTATTCGAAAAGGTACTTTATGTGAAACACTAAAATTCGATTTTTCCTTTAAAGTTCTTTTAAATAAAGCATTCGGGACACTTTAAGGCGATTCTTCAGTGTAAATAAGTATACAATTGCCTTAAAAAATTCGGTTAATGCGGTTGTTCCAATTAACAAATTACCAAATTGAAAATTGAAAATTGAAAATCCTTTAAGGATTTGGTAATTTTCGATTGTCAATTTGGTAATTGAATCTGTAAACTGAGCTCAGATTAATGTCCTAAAGTAACAAATTGACAATCGAAAATTGGAAATTTCTTGAGCTCATAAAATAAAAATGTCGGTAAAATACATCACCGACATTTTTATTTGTAAATTATCTTAAATATTACTTTGCATCTTTCGCCATTTCCTGACAATGTTCGGCATGGGTGAGGTGTTCACGTAAACTTGGTAGTGTACTATTCGCCAATGCTAATACATCTGGATTTTCACTTTCATCAATTGCTTTCACATACCTGTCTATTGCATCTTTATGCGATTTAACCATAAGGTCTGAATATTCCTTATCAAAATCATAGCCTGTTTTTTTAGCAAGGTTTTCATATTTTCTCTCCCCCTCATTATCGGCATAGGTTGGAATTGATATGCCCAGTTTCGAAGCTAAGGCTACTACTTGGGCATTTACCTTTTTATGATCTTCCAACATCATTTTTGCCATATCCTTAGTTTCTTGCATTGCGGCAGCGGTTGTTGCCAATTCAGAAAGGTGAATTGATTGCAAGTTGATTTCTGCTGCATCACGCAAAAATTCAGCATCGGCACTGTTATTCTCCTTTTTTTCTTCGCGCGACAATCCGTCATCATTCAGATCCGTAGATTTTTCGGAATTACAAGACACAATTACAAGTGCAAGCACAGGTACTACAATGTTCCATTTTCTTAATTTCATAATAATATTTTTTTTATTTTTAAATTATAAATAGGTGGTTGGTAAAAGTTTTCTGTAATTATCAATTTGCAGTTCTGAATCTTTTTCCTTTTCATGCTGCAAAAAATTATTAAAATCCTGAAAAGAATGCCAAATTTTTCTGTTAAAAAAGGATAAAAAATGATGTGTTTCCGCATTATAAAAAACAAATGCATGTGTTTCCTCATTTAATACATCCGATATATCGATAAATTTTATCATTGGGTTTTAAATTTAATACTCATAACCCAAACATTATTCGGTCCAATTTTCAAAAGCCCCTAAATACAATAATTTCGAGCCATTGAAATTTAATATAGCGATTATAGCTATACCCAATTGTAGAAATAATTACACGGTAAGGCGAGTGAAAGAAGAAGAAATGGGCGGCGAGACTGCTTCTGAGCGAACCCCCTATATGGCAATTAAAATTTTCTGTTAAAACTAAGTCCTACGGCGCTATTGCTATTATCTATAGGCACGCTGTAAAAATTCCAGCCGGAAAGTTTTTCTGTATTATCATTATCAATCAGGTTCCATGCTCCCAAAAGCATAGTAGCCGATCCAACACCAATATTTACCATTGATAACACTTTTTGACTTTCATTTGTATAACCAATACCGAAGTCATCGGGCAACATTGCAGAACCTATTACTATTTGTGAAGTGCCGGAAATAATACCCATAATTGGCATTAATTTATCATTGTTGTCTAAACCAATTTGCACCGTATTTACGGCACTCATTGCAATATTCAATCCGGTTAAAACAGAGGACGTAATTCCATATTCAGGTGATATATAATTATTATCATAATAATAGATGGGATTGCCGTAAGTAGGTTGAATAGTTGCACACTCCTCTTTGCTTAATCCGCTTTGTGAGATCCATGTTTCTATCTGTTCATCATGCATTGCTAAAACTTCATCATATTTGAATTTTTGATTTATATACTCAGCAATATTTCTTCCTGCAGTTTGTTCAATTAAATAACCAACTGCGCAGATGGTTCCATCCTTATCAATAAAACAAGGTTTGCGTTGATCTGTATAATCATAGTTTTTGGGGAAAACTCCTTTTGTCCAATAGTCATGCAGCAAATCCAAAAGCATAACTCTGTTTTTCTGAAGTTCCGGAGAAAGGTAAGAAACCTCTTTGCTGCGCAGAAGATGTTCCGCATATTCGAGATGGGTTTTTATGCGTAGATCATTATCTGCTGTTGTATTAGGTTCGTATCCGAATTTGGAGATAAAACTTGCATCGCCGATAATAGGATTTACCGTTTGTGTTCTATCAGTTTCAGCTCCGCTAAAACTCCATAGCAGAATTGCAATCAGCAGCAATAAAAAGGAAAAAATATTTTTCATACGTGGTATTTTAAAAGGTTATTTATTAATGATCACAAAATATTAGTGAAGCCGGGTTTGTTGTTGTAAGATTAATAAATTTTTCAATTCTTTGCCTAACTTGGTCCAATATTCTTGTAAAAAAACTGTCATAAACACTGGCACGGACTTTTGATTTACTAAACCCAAATTCCGGACAAGCATTAGCATTTAAAAATTTTAAATTATTTCAAAATTCTATTTCTTTACTTCCTGTTCGGCGGGTTTATTCATTTTCCGGGAATAATTCAAAACATATATCCCCAATAAAATAAACAACATCCCTATAAAATGGTGAAAAAACAATTTCTCCCCATCCAAAAATCCGATAATGATGGCAACAACCGGAATAAGATAGGTAACTAAAGAACCGAAAATGGCGTCTGTTCGCTGCACTAATGTATAATATCCAATTGATGCTACTACTGTTCCGAAAAAGGAAAGGGCAATGATACTGGATAAACTTATACGGAAAAATTCGTCGTTGGCGTGCGACATAAAACCTGTGCTGAATAAATAGATAATTGCAGGTATTCCTATAAAAGAAAATCCGACTGCACCCAAAACCAATGGATGTGCCGTTTGTAAATATCGTTTTACGAGGTTTGCACTTGTAGCATAACTGATAGTAGCAGCAAATATGGGCAGTGCATATAACAAATTACTTTTGCCATTTTCCGTATGATCAAATACTACTAAAATAATTGCGCCTGTCAAAGCAATGATCAAACCCAATAATTTATTTTTTTCGAATTTCATTCCGAAAAGCAATACTCCGAGAATGAAGGTGAATACAGGAGTTAAAGAATTTAATACCCCTGTAATTCCGCTTTCAATATGGGTTTGCGAAAAAGTAAAACAAAAGGCAGGTAAACCGCTTCCGAAAAATCCTACCATACAGTAATATTTAATTTCGCTTCTTTTTATTTTTTTATAGTAAATGAAAATAAAGGGTAGTGTTGCGATAAAGGAAAAGGAAATACGAATTGCAGCAACCTGGTCCCAACTGAAGGTTTTTAATCCATATTTCATAAATATGAACGAAAACCCCCAAATCATGCTGAGCACGATTAGAAGGAGCCAGTTTTGGGTGGAATATTTTTGCATGAAAGCTCTTTGAATGAGTTATGAGTGATGAGTTATGCTATGAGTTATGAGTAATGAGTGATGTGCTAGCTGAATACATCGGCGTCTGGAAATGAGTTTTAGTTTGCGCGCATCGTACTCGTATTTTAAATTGTTACTAGGTACTTTCCTTAATTACTAAATTTTTTTACCTTCGATAAACCCACTCATTTCTCATTACTCATAACTCATCCGTTCAGTTCCTTCCAGATAACATCTTTCAATTTATCCAAATTTTTTCCTGTGTGTGAGGAAATGAATATCGGTTCGAGTTTTTTAGGTAATTCTTTTTTCAGCATTTTTTCCAATTCAGCATCAATAAGATCGCATTTTGTAATTGCGAGAATTATTTTTTTGGATAATAATTCTTTATTGTATTTTTTTAATTCGCTGAGCAGAATTTTATAGGTTGTTTTAATATCCTTATCCTCACAACTAATTAAAAAAAGCAAAGCGGAATTTCTTTCAATATGTTTTAAAAAACGAATTCCCAGTCCCTTTCCTTCACTTGCACCTTCTATTATTCCCGGAATATCCGCCATAATAAAAGAGCGATGATCGCGATAGGAAACGATACCTAAATTCGGCACTAAAGTGGTAAATGCATAATCGGCAATTTCGGGTTTTGCAGCGGATAAAACGGATAACAAAGTAGATTTTCCTGCATTTGGGAAACCCACAAGACCAATATCAGCCAAAACCTTTAATTCAAGAATTTTCCATGCTTCAATTCCCGGTTCGCCGGGTTGTGCATATCTGGGAGTTTGTTTGGTTGGCGTTTTAAAATTATTATTTCCAAGTCCTCCTCTTCCTCCCGGGATCCAGGTAATTTCCTGACCATCATCCACAATTTCAGCTTCTATTGCGCCTGTTTCAAAATCTTTAGCAACAGTTCCAAGTGGAACTTCAAGAACTATATCTTCCCCTTCCTTACCGGTGCGCAATTGACCAACACCATAATCGCCGGCATTTGCAATAATATGTTTGCGATATTTTAAATGCAATAAGGTCCACAATTGGGCATTGCCCCTTAAAATAATGTGACCTCCCCTACCGCCATCCCCGCCATCAGGACCTCCGTTCATGGTATTTTTATCCCGGTGAAAGTGTACACTTCCTGCGCCACCGTTGCCACTTTTGCAATGAATTTTTACGTAATCTACAAAATTTTGTTTTTCCATTATTGAGCAGGTTTTGCTGCCTTTTCCCTCTTATTTATGAATCTGAATGTTTTGATGCAACAGCATTTACTGCAGCAATCAAAGCGTTAAAAATAGTATCAATACTACCTACTCCCTCTATCTCCACTAGTAGCTCCCGGTCTTTATAATATTCGGCTACAGGTTCAGTTTTCAAACGATATTCCTGCACGCGTTTGCGAATAGTATCTACTTCCATATCGTCAGTTCTGCCGCTAGTCAATCCTCTGTTAAGTATGCGTTGGGTAAGTTCTTCTTCCTCCACAATTAGGCTTAAAACGCAGCTGACACTTGTGCCTTTTTCAAGTAACATGGTATCCAACGCTGAAGCCTGGGCCTCAGTTCTGGGAAAACCATCAAAAATAATTCCCTGTTTTTGTTTGTTTCTGGCTTCTTCCACAGCACCTCCCAACATACCGATAACCACCTCATCGAGAACGAGTTTACCTTCATCCATGAATTTTTTCGCCTCTAGTCCAAGGGGTGTTCCTTCACTTATCTGGTTGCGAAGCAGATCGCCGGTGGAGATGTGCAATAAATTAAAATGTTGCTTCAACCTCTCTGCCTGAGTGCCTTTTCCGCTTCCCGGTGGGCCGAATATAATAATGTTTGTCATTGATCTGCTTATTAAAAAGAATGCAAAGATAACAGGCTTAAGCTGATTTGTGTTGATCCGACTTGCTCATTTACACGTATATGCACATTGAACCTTTATGCTGTTTAAATCATTATTATTATTAAACTTACCTTTGGGATATGACTTTATTGGAAAAGATTATGGAAACATTGCTGAAAAATAAACAATATCTTGCCTCCAAATACGGAGTAAGCAGTATCGGTTTATTTGGTGAATCGGTAACAGAAGCTTTCCATGCCGAAAGTGAAATTGATATCATTGTTGACTTCAAAAAACCTATTGGTCTCGAAATAGTTGACCTCGGCGATGAATTGGAAAAATTATTGGGGCATAAGGTTGATTTGGTCTCAAAAAATGGCATTGAGAAAGATTACTATAAAGTATTTCGAAAGGAGATTCAATACGTAGTAAAACAATGAAGTGTATTTGTTAATTTATTAATCTGGCAATTTATTAATTGATGCACATCTATCCCATTTGCTAATCTGCTAATTATTCGACTCTTTCATTGGTAAATTTATTGGCTGTTCATTGGTACATTTTTTCCCCGGCTGTTTCATCGG
>CAZXBG010000149.1:7659-9315 GCA_964638865.1 uncultured Chitinophagales bacterium
ATTGGTACATTTATTTGGCTGTTCATTGGTACATTCATTCGGTTGTTCACCGGTACATTATCATTATTCTATCATCATTCTCTACCGGATTTCCTCTTCCATCTTCATTACTTGTGCTAAAAATTATACTGCCATCAGGTGCGAGAATAATATTGCGCAATCTGCCATAAGTTTCCAAAAATAATTGTTTTTCCGCTGCATTAATTGGATTGGAATTATTAATTCCTTCTTTTTCTTTATTGACATTAAATTGCACCAATCTTTCTCCTCTTAAACAGGCAAATAGTATGCTGCCAATATTATCATCCTGTTCGTTAAAATCATCCATATAAATAATTCCTCCAGGAGCCCATGTGTCCTCACCACTGTGTGCAAAAGGCAGTATTGTTCCGGTGGAGGTATTACTTCCTATCACTATCGGCCATCCGTAATTATTTCCTTTGCCAATAATATTTACTTCATCGTGGCAACACCATCCATTTAGTTCTCCGCTTGGTCCGTGCTCTGTTGCATACATAGTTCCATCGGGCGCCCAACATAACCCTTGAACATTTCGATGACCATAACTCCAAATATAATTTTGAAATGGATTATCTGCGGGAATATTCCCTTCTTTATCCATCCGCAGAATTTTACCTGCATTACTTGTAAGGTCCTGTGCAGAATTAGGTTCACGGGCATCACCGGTTCCTGCATATAAATATCCATCGGGACCAAACCGCAATATTCCGCCATCGTGAAATAATTTTTTGGGAATGGAATCCAGTATTATTTTATTTTCTGTTAATGTTTCCTTTTCTAATTTTAAACGCACTATTCTATTACCAGATGCAACGGTTTCATAAATAAATATAAAGTGACTTTTTTCAAAATCGGGATCCACAGCCAAACCCAACAATCCTCCCTCTGCTTTTGCACTAATATCGCGGGTCATCAATAATTTAACTTCCATGGTTTTAATATCAACCACCGAGATGCGCCCTGGCCGTTCATTAAATACCAATCTGCCATCAGGCAAAAAGTCCATCCCCCACGGAACCTCCAGATCTTGCGCCAATACTTCAGGATCCTTTGGTAGCAGCACCTTTTGAGCATTAGGATTTGGCTTATTTTGCGAACTGCAATTAAATAAAAGTGTTATAGAGATAGAAAGCAGGTAAACAGGTAGGTTTCTCATGATGATCAAATTTAACAAAAGAAAATTTAATTATGGTTAATGAAAAAATAATTTATAACTTTATATACAAATTATGAAATTATTCAATATTGTTTTAGGATCTGCTTTGGTGTTTTTCATTGTGATGTTTTTGCGATGTGAAAAAGTTACGGAAATAACGGAACTCACCAAAAATACCGAAAAAATTCAAGTCGTTTTTTACAACGATTCCATTCCAAATACCACATTAGAGATAACCGACAAAAGTGAAATTAAAAAATTCGGAAAATTTATTTCTGACAAGGATACTCCTTTATATAAATGTAGTTATGATGGTCAGCTCATTTTTATATTGAGCAATGATATTGCAAATGGAAATAAAAATACGATCACCATGGAATTTAATCTTCAGCCAGACTGCACGCATATTGCATATATGTATGCAGAAGGATTGCATACAAAAGAATTAAGTGAGGAGGGGGTTGCGTATTTGAAAAGGA
>CAZXBG010000150.1:0-8865 GCA_964638865.1 uncultured Chitinophagales bacterium
ACATTTACATCTGCGCAAGTTCCCACTGCAGTTAAAACAACATTAAAGGTGCCGAGATCAGTATAGGTATAACTTGGATTTGGATCGGTGCTAAAATCAAGATCTGATAAAGGATCACCAAAATCCCATGTATAGGATACTGCATTGGAAGAGGTATTTGCAAAATTTACGGTTAGTCCTGCATTATCGTAAGTAAAGGATGCAATTGCAGGAGCAATTGTTCCCGGCACTTCACCATAATTTGTATTTTGGGGATCCCAGTTTGCCCAACATGAAGTCCAGTTTAATAATCCGAATGCGCCGCGATATGCAACATTATTAAATCCTGCTAATTCAGGAGCAGCAAATGATGCACCTGTTAAAAGTGGAGATCCTGCCAAAGGCACACAATTAGGAGAGGTAACATTATATGCATCTGTTAACATAAGATCACTGCTCAGATCATAAATGGTATTATTATAAGCAGGAGTATTAAACCATGCAGCAGCGTCGAATGTACTTCCTACCGCAACTTCAAAATCATTATTGTGACCTGCAATAATAGTATTTTGTACTTTAAGTGTATTTGCAAGAGCACTTGCCTCACAAAGAGCACCATCTATCATTAATCCACTTGGATAACCAACTATTACGGAATTAAAAATATCTGTTGAAGTATTTCTGCGTAAATGTGCACCGCGTTTATAGTTTACATTAATGATGTCTCCCTCATTTTCAATTGCACCAATAATAGTAATATTACTGAATGTCGGATTTGTTTGTGGAGAATTTGTACTTCCTGTTGCATCATTATCACTTTCAAAACCATTTGAACCTGATACGTCAGCAAAATTTGGATCGCGTTTCACCAAACCGAATTGTATTTTTCCTGAAAACCCAAAATCAGTATCAAAATCATCATCGTAGGTATTGTGTCCAATCAAATAATTTCCATTTACTGTTCCACCAAAAAATTCAAATGCATCATCACCTGATCTGCTTACCATGATGTGATCTAAAATTGTACCGTTACCAACTCCTCCACAAGTAAGGCCATTGATCTCGTTTCCGGGAACAAAAGCAATACCGGGATATTCAATACGAACATACGTAAGCTCACCTGAATTATCGAAAGCATTTACACCTCCGTAGGAACCATCACCTTCGGGTGTATCAACACCACCTTCAATAACAGCAACTCCACCGGGAACATTTATTGGTGCATCACCTAAAATAATTAATCCACCCCAATCACCATAATTTCTGGTTCCTTCGGCTTGGTTACTTGTAAATACAATTGGCTGATCAACAGTTCCGTTTGCATAAATTTTTGATCCACGTGTTATGATCAAAGTTCCTTTAGTGTCTTTGTCGCCACGTATAATAGTACCCGCTTCAATATTTAAAGTTGCACCATCTTCTACGTAAACAAAACCATTTAAAATGTAAACCGTATCGTTCACGAGATTACGTGTTATTCCAGAAATTTCTCCGGCCAAAGTGTGGGTAGGTAATTGTGCGTTAGTTGATGCTGTAATAAACAGCATAATAAGAATTGTTAATGTTAATTGCATTTTTTTCATAATACTAGTTTTAAAATTTATAATTAATAGATAATGATACTTTAGCACCACCGTCGATGCTTCGTATTGCGTTGTCAATGGTTTCATCATATTTTCCGTCTTCATCCAGGTCCTGATAAAAAATGGCATTTTTATTTAACAAATCGCCGATATTAATTTTTACCGACCCTTTTTCCTTTAAGAAGGGTATTGAAACCTGAGCATCTAAAAGTGGTCTCGGATTTTCATAAATATTGTCGTATTGTGCATTTCCATATTCAGAAATTCGACGTCCTATCTGATTAAATAATGTGGTAACAGACAAACCGTTATTTGGATTGATATAAGTAATCCCGAAATTCATAACATAATCTGATTGGCCTTGTAATTGTCTTTCGGAAGTGCCTGCCAGTGCAGTATCTGCAATATTCAATAAAGTATTGGAACGGATAAGTGAAAGATTTGTACTAAATGTAAATTGCTCCAGAACTTTTGCATTGCGATTAATAAATCCTAAATTTTTCCTCAATTCAAATTCTGCTCCGTACACTGTTGCCAATGAATCGTTTACCGGTTTTAATTCGCGGGCTGTTCCAAAAAAGAAACGCTGTCCTATCGGATTAATAAATCTTTTATAAAATACCCCGGCAGAAATAATTTGTCCCGCACCAAAAAAATGTTCAACCTTAATATCGCCGTTATAAATATCAGTTGCGAGTAATGATGGATTTCCAATTATACTTGAATTAGTTTCAATATCATAAAATCCAAAAGGAGCTAATTCTCTTAATTCGGGACGAGCAACAGTTTTATATCCCGAAACACGAATATTGGATTTTTCATTCAATGCATAGGTAATATTGATGGAGGGTAAAAGATCAAATGGTAAACCGAGACTATCCGTTTCTGCAGAATTCACTTCAATTGGTTCCGGATTTGGATTTGCAGTATATTCGAAGGAACTTAAGGTTTGTACGAAAAACTCTGTGCGCACACCCCATACTATGCGCAGATCTTTACCAACCTTGTTATCTAACATAACATATAAAGATTTATTTGTCTGCTGCGCAGTGTAACTATCAGATGCATTAGTGGTTTCATCGATATAAAATAAACTATCGGAAAAATTTTCAGGTGCAAATTGTTCTGCGGGCGACATTGCAACGATTGCAAAATAATTTGGATTAAAAAATATTTCATTTGAGGTTGCAACACCCATACTACGTGCGTCAAATACACGATCTTTTAACATATACCCTCCTCCAAAACCAAAGGTTTGTTTGGTTTCACCGATAAGAAAAGGGTAGGTAAGATCTAAATTGGCAGAATAGGTTTGTTCCTCCATATAAGAATAAAAAATACCCATATTATCAGGTGATGCAAATGGGGAAGGAGAGGTTTGAAAGGAAGTATCTCCATCAAATGCAGGTGTAATATTTTTCAAATAATTTACCGTTCTGTAATTAGGTTGATCGCGAACCAGGGTATTCACACCAAGACCCCATTTCGCCCTTAATTTGGAACCCGGTAAATAATGATCACCACCTAAGATGGTGGAGAATAATTGATTGGAGCTGAAATAATAATATTCATTTTGCACATATGCAGCTTTGGAATAATTAATTCCACTTCGCATGGTGGTAATATCCGTGGAGTTTACGGAATAAGAATTTTTTAAAGTGATTTTGTTGTTGTCATTTGCTTTGAATGACAGATTAAGTAAACCTCCCCATAAAATATTATTTTTATATTGATTATCTTCGTATTCATATATCGGTGTTGTTTCATTATCAAAATCTTTGCGTTCAGAAATATTTGTTACATAGGAATTATTGTAAGTTAAAGCGCCAATCAATCCAAATTCACCTGCTCCTTTAAATTTTTTAATAAGTCCACCTGATAATTGGTAACTCTGGTCAACCGGAGCAGAAGGATTGCTAAATGCACCCCAAGGCGAAAATTCTTTTCCGAGATTTGCTTTTTCTACTAATGGAATATCAACAAATTCGTCGCGTGTTGAAGGAAATGCAGCAGGAAGTTGTCTAATTCCATCATCAATTCCCAACCAGTCGGTTTTTCCTCCGGTATAGGTATAATATTCTTTAAAAGTGCTTAATGTATTATATCCGGCACCGGCTGAAATGGAAAAAAAGTTTTGATCGGGGATATCTCTGGTATTCATAGAAATGATTCCACCTGCAAAATCTCCAGGTAAATTCGGTTGTGCCGATTTATATACAATTAAGTTATCCAACATAGCAGATGGAAACAGATCAAAAGCAAAGGTTTTTCTGTCGGGTTCTGTACTTGGCAATAAATTTCCGTTAACCAAAGCGAGGTTATATCTGTCGCTTAATCCACGTATCACCACAAATTTTTGATCAACTATAGAAGTGGCACTCATCATTTTTAGGGCGTCACCGGTAGTTTTTGCAGGTGAACGTGATATGATATCCCTTGATAATACTTCGGATGGACCTATATTTCCTTTCTGAATGGTTAATACGGCATTAATCGTTTCCTGACCCGGTTTTCCTTTAATTACAAGTACAAGTGAATCACCCAATGCACTCTTAAATTCCGTATTCAAAACAATATCGACAGTTGTAACTTTGTTACTTTCTACACTAATTGCTTCAATAATTTTGGTCTCATAAGAAACATAGGTAATCTTGATGGTATATAAACCTGGATTTAATCCGGAAATATTATACCTTCCATCTATATCGGTTCCTGTAATAAATCCGGGAGTATTTTCAACGTTAACAGTTGCACCAATTAACGTTTCAGAATTATCTCCATCAATTATTACTCCCGCAATGGTTCCTGTTTGAGCAGAAAGGGAGGCTGAAATACCTGAAATCAGTAGGAAAAATATTGTTTTGATGTTCCTTAACATGGCATGTATTATTTACATACAAAGAACTCGCTTTAATGTTACCTAATCTTTAATGTAACATTAGTTAAACATAAATCCAATGTAAACAAAAAAGCCTTCCGAACGAATCCGGAAGGCTTGCAATCATACTGCAATTAACATTTTATTTACTTATTACTAACTCTTTGGTAACATTAACATTTTCACCTTTAACATTTACCAAATATATTCCTGATTCTAAATTGTTTACAGAAAGGTTGATAGTTGTGAATCCATCAACACTGATATTGTTATTTTCATAAACAATTTGTCCAACCATATTTACGATAGAAATATTCACTGTAGCATTAGCTTCAATGGTTAATTCCACATTTTCAGAGGCTGGATTTGGATTGATCTGAATTAAATTCTCATCCACTATAACATTATTTTCAGCACGGAAAGGCAAAGTGGTGAAAGAAATAAATGCTGTTGGAGTAGATGTGCCACCACCACAATTTGTAATTATGCGTACTTCATAAATAGAAGAAGCAAGTAAACCCGTAATGGTTCTTGTAGTTGTAAATACAGCCGGAAGTGTTATCCAAGGTTTTACTGGATTTTTGCGATATTGAACTGTATAATTATTTGTAGCACAAACATCAGCCCAGTTAATAATTGCAGAACTTGCAGTTATACCTGTTGCAGTGATACCAGTAACTTGTCCACAAACTACTGTTGAGCTAGTTTTTTTAGCCCAAGCGCTTTTTTCGGAAGTAGCACATTTTGATCTAACCTGGAAATCATAAGCGGTACTAGCTGCTAAACCTGTAAATGTAAAATCTGTTGCAGCACCAACATTAACCGGAGATGAATAAACACCACCTGCAATTCTAAAACGCACTTCATAAGTTGTAGCACCTGAAGCTGCTGTCCAACTAACTTTTGTACTGCAATGTGTTATATTTGAAGCAATTAATGCAGTTGGTTTTGCAACAGTAACATCATTTACAGTGTATGTTGCAGAAACGGAACAACCATTACTTGTAACAGTAACTGTGTATGCCCCTGCTGCTAATCCTGAACGGTCTTGTGTTAATGCACCGTCATTCCATAAATAAGTGTAAGTTCCAATTCCACCTGCAGGAGAAATGTCAATAGAACCTGTGTTAGGACAAGTCATATTACTAACTACACCTGAAACGGTAGGATTATTATTTATTCCAGGAGTCGCATATGCAGTTGTTTGAGGATTAAAATTAACCCATGATTCATCTGTCCAGTTGTCGGTTGTAGAAAATGCACCTGCATAACTAGTTGCGGTAAAGAATGGATCACTTAATAAACCTGCAAAATAAGTTCCAATTGTTGTTGGAGCAGAACCTGCTGTTGGACGAGGATCAGGATTTGATAAATTAAAAACATCAACCAAACCTACACCTGAATTTAAAAGTATAGTTTGATTTCCATTGGATGAACCATATGTATCAATATTAAAACCTACATCACATGTGGTGCAAAGATAATCGTCACTGTGCCCGGAAAGAATATTGTTTTTGAATTGTAAATTATCAGCAGCAGCATTTAGGGACGTATTTGTTCCTTCAATTTTAAATCCTGCTTCCGGATAACCCATGATAATTGAATTATAAATAGAAGTCATGGTATTTCTTCTTTGGTGAGCACCTCTTTTATAATTTACATTTATAACATCACCGGTATTTACTTTAGGACCTGCAATTGTTATATTTGAAAACAATCCTCTTGAAATAGGTGTGTTACCTGAACCTGTTGCGTCATTGTCTGATTCAAAACCATTAGAACCTGAAACGTCGGCAATATTTGGATCACGTAAAGAATAGCCAAACTGTACTTTTCCAGAATAACCGAAATCTGAATCAAAATCATCATCAAATCCACGGTAAGCAATCAAATACTTTGCATTAACTGCACCACCGAACCATTCATAAGAATCGTCACCTGAATAAGAAACCTGAATATGATCAATTGTAGTTCCTGAGCCAACTCCACCCATGGTTAAACCATTGATTTCGTTGCCCGGTACAAAAGGAATACCTGCAAATTCGATACGTACATATTGAAATGTTCCGCTGTTATCTGCTGCATTTGCACCACCATAAGTACCATCTCCTTCCGGAGTGTCAACACCACCTTCAATAACTGCACTTCCACCGGGAACGTTAATTATGCCTTCCCCTAAAATGATAACTCCACCCCAATCTCCGTAAGTTCTTAAACCAGCCGGCTCATTTGAAGTGAAAACAATTGGCTCGCATGCCGTTCCCATTGCCATAATATTTCCAGTTTTGGTAACAATTAAGCTTCCTTTCGAAGCTTTATCACCTTTAATAAGTGTACCTGCTTCAATGGTTAATGTTGCACCATCTTCAACATAAACAAAACCACTTAATAAATAAATATTGTTTTTGGTCCACGTTGTGTTGGTCGTTATTTCACCGGTTACGGTGATAACCTGAGCTTGCATCGCGGTGAAACCGATCGCGATGGCCAGAAAACCTAGTAATAATTTTTTCATTGTTTATTGCTTTTTTAATTATGAATTAATGAGGGCAAAAGTAGAAGTGCAGTATTAATACCGTAGTGTTATTACATTATAATAATCTGACTAAATGGTGAGTTAACTGTAAACTCCAATGCAGAATTTAATTGAAGTGTTAAGTAATTATAAATTTAATGCAATTTTTCAGAAGGGATTTGGCTACAATTGCTATATAACCCTTTTGTAGGAATAATATTTATGCGGAAGTCATAAGTTAGATTTTTGGAAATTGGCACTTAGAGTTTACAATAAGGAAATATTAAAATAAGATTAAATACGCATTTTAGCTTTTCTTAAGGCAGCTTAACAATGTTTCAAGCAAATAGACCTTTTTATTGCGGAATTTGAGAATTCAATATTGGAATACGCCCTGAAATTAAATTTTGACCTATACCAATTGTAACTCACCAACCAATTGAATACATGCTTTTTTAATTTCCTCCCTTACGGTGCGGAAATCCGTAAGTATTTCATCGTAATCGCTTGATTGAAGCGGATTTCTAAAATTGAAATGTTTAACGGATGAGGATGCCTCCTTCCCGGCGTTTGTATTCCTATTGATAAAAATTGTAACGTCTGCATTTATTGCAATTTTTGACAAGTTAGTGGATTCAAATTCAATTCCATCCTCCGATAAAACCTGCTCTGCAAGTGGATGTATTACCCTGTTTTTACCGTAAATTGTTACTTTGATCTTGTTTTCACTGTAAAACCTCAGGTATCCACTCATGATCTCCGCCAACCCGTAGGTGGAATCACTAATGATCAGAATATGGATATGACCGTTCATGTTTAAGTATATTAAATTAACAACAAATTAATAGAACTGTTGATTTATGCATGTAAAAATAAAATTATAATACTAAATTGCAAACTCAATTTTAATTATTAATCACAGAGCATCGATGTTCAGAACTCAATTTCCGGTTAATCCGCTCATATCAGCCATTGGGCCTGTATCTTCTGTTTTTTTAATAGGATCCTGTTTTTCGGAACATATTTCTCAAAAACTGTCAAATAATAAATTTGATATTTTATCAAATCCCTTTGGCATACTATTTAATCCTGTTTCAATTGCCAATGAACTGAGGCGTCAAATGAAAGGTTCCTGGGTGCAACCAGCAGAAATATTTCAAAATGGCAGTTTGTTCAGAAGTTTTGATTTTCACAGCAATTGTGCACATCCTGATAAAGAGGAGGCCATCAGGCGGATGAATGAAGCTATTCGGAGTGGGAAGATATTTCTGGATAAATGTTCACATCTGGTAATTACATTTGGTACATCACTGGTTTATACTTTAAAAAGTTCAGGCAGGGTAGTGGCAAATAATCATAAAATGCAAACTTCCTTATTTGAAAAAAAACAATTGTTATCCGAAGAAATAGTTGCGGATTGGTCGGACCTGATCAGGGAAATAAAAATAAAATACCCGCTTCTGCAAATTATTTTCACTTTAAGTCCCGTTCGTCATATAAGGGATGGTGCTGTGGAAAATGCATTAAGTAAAGCTGTTTTATTGCAATCGATTCACCAACTCAAAAATAATTTCCCCAATATTTATTATTTCCCTTCCTACGAAATTATGATGGATGATCTGCGCGATTATCGGTTTTATAGTAAAGATATGATTCACCCAAATGAAGTAGCAATTGATTATATCTGGGAAATTTTTAAAAAGGTTTGTATCGAAGAAAAGTGTAATATCTTAATGGATCAATTAGAGCAAATTCATACAGCCATGTTGCACAAACCATTTTTTCCGGAATTAACAGAACATAGAGATTTTAAATTAACTATGTTAGAAAAAATTGAAAAATTGCATAATGAATTCCCACGAATAAATCTCAACACAGAACGAAATTATTTTTCGTAAAGCAATTTGAAA
>CAZXBG010000151.1:0-8596 GCA_964638865.1 uncultured Chitinophagales bacterium
TCAGGAATAAATGTATTTATTTTTATATGCACAACATTACTTGCAGGATTTGGATAAATAGATAAAATATTTTTCTGATCAACTTCTATAATTTCAACAGGCTCTTCATATAATTTAAATTCCCATGCACCGCGGCCATAAGTGCCGAAACGAATTGCTTTTATTTCTTCAATATAATCCACGCTCCAATAAGTTTGTAACGGAGCATCTAAACCGGAAAGATCGTACCATTTATCCTCCGCTAAAACATACACATAGGGAGCTATTTCTGTTGCAGCAAATAATAAGCTATCATTTTCTGAAATTGCAAGATCATACACCAGGGTTGAAGGCAAATCATTACTTAATGCAATAAATGTTTCTCCATTATCTTCTGTTTTATATACTGCCGGATTATCGTATCCGCTTCCACTAATATATACAACACCCAATTGTGTTTTTGATGGTTCTATTGCAGCGCCGTAAAAATATTGAGGTCCCGGTCCGGAAAAACCCGAAGATAATGCCCAGCTTTCACCGGCGTCAGTTGAAGTATAAAATGTTCCGCCGCTGGTTAATAAATACCAATAATTATTATCAATAGGAGAATAATTAATTGCAGAAATGGAACCACCTCCGGCTACTGAAAAATTCTTGGTTTGTTTAACTGCATTTATAGTTCCAAAAGTTCTTTCCAATCGCCATAAATATGCGCCGCCTGCATCGCTGCCTCCGGCCCACCATGCAACTTCATCATCCCATGGATCCTGCATTACAGGCGCCATCCAGAGATGTCCATATCCTTGGAAATCCCAGAAAAACATATTGTCGCCCGTTGATGCATCATTAATATACATTGCAAATCCGGGATACACACACCATAAATTTCCGCCTCCGCTGCGTGAAACAATATGACCATAATCACCACTTATTAATTGATCGAAATAATAATTGCCATCAAGATCATAAACACTGCGTTGCCAACCCTGATCTTGTGCACCTGCATAAATTATATCTGTTAAATCCCGGTAAGTATATACATCATAATATTGTGCATTCCGCATTCCTTCATAGGTGATATTGAGCCAGGTTAACCCGTTGTTTTCCGATTTATATAATCCACCATCCGTACTCACCATAATTAATTCTTCACCGGATAAAGTATCCATAAATGATCTGATAAATGGAATATCCGCATGCAAATTTTCCAATTCATTTCCATTGTAATATTCATACCAATAATTATTGCGCACCCAGGTACTGCCACCGGTGAAACTTCTATAACTATCCACCCCGCCATAATATAAATATCCTTCTATCTTTTGGGAACAATAAAAACTGTTCTTGCTAAAATTTCCTTCTTCTACCACACCCGAACTTGTTAATTCCCAGTTTACACCATTATCATCTGAAGTATAAAAATCTGTTTGTCCTGAAGAATAATTATTATGTGCAGCATAAAAATGATCCTCCGTAACACCTTCAAATCCGCACAACATAATATCTCCGTCGTCACTTATGGGAAGTGTTCCTGTAAGTACAGGAATTCCATCAACACCTAAAGAATAAAAATTATTATTTTCAATAAAATAACATATTCCGTCGCCATTTTGAGAAGCATATAAAACGAAATGATTCATGCCACCATAAGTTGGCACATCATAGGAAATAACTTTTTCGAAAGAAGTTCCATGATCTGTTGATCGATAAATTGATATCAGATCCCACCAATTCACATAATCCCATTCTAATGCTAAAACATAAATGGTGCGATCGGCATCGTTGAGTATTTCTGCATCGCCGATATAACCCCATGCTTCTACATTTTCAAGACCGGTAGTTTCAGTCCAGGAAATACCTTCATCTTCTGTATAAAAAATCCCCTGAACACCCCATTGATAGGTTGAAACTATTAATCTATCATCAACCTTTTTCAACATATTTGTTGCAGCAATTTTGAAATTATCATTTATCACACTCCAGTTTGAACCATCAAGATCTGCTTTCCATAAACTTCCACCATCGGTGAATGCATAAACAATTTCATTTTCAAAATCAACATCCGTTGCCCAAATTCTTCCCGAGGTATTAAAACTTCCAATTTCATTCCATTTGCCTACAACATTTCCATTTGCAAGCGTATCCCAATCTTCATCGGTAGTTTTCAAATTATAATAACCTGCGCGTTCTTTCATTTTGTTATAACGAAGATCCGCATCCATTTTTTTCCAATTAGTTTCCGGTGCTGCCCTGTGCATCAAATTAAAAAACGCCTCTCTTTCACTTTGCATTTTTTCACCCTCCTCCATCATTTTTGTAAATTCCTTAGGCTCCGGTTTGGGTTGAGATGGATGATAATTCGAATCGTCTTTCTGTCGGTTAAACACGATCACCATGACAATAAATGTCAACAAAACTGAAACACCAACGATTATAAGTCCGATCTTTTTTTGCATAGAAAGAGTTTGAGGATACAAATTTCGGAAAAAAATGTCAAAGTTGAAACAGGAGTATGCTGCTTTTGACAATTTTATATCCAAAGCCAAACAATTAGAAATTGTGTATTTTCAGCCTAACTTTATACTATGAAAAACTTGTTTTACCTCTCTATTTTAACTTTATTTATTCAGTGTAAATTCGAAAAAAACACTGAAACCGGCATCATTGAATATATGAAATGGGACAATGACACCAACTACAATTTTCGCGAATATCAATCTATAACTGATAGCTCCATTACAAAAATTTTTATCACGCAGCGTTGGGAAAGTATTAACGATAGCACCTGGGAGTTTGAATATCTATGGACAAATATTGATTCCTTACCGATAAATAAAAGTGTGGAGCGTTATACAGAAAATATGGTAGAAGTAATGGGACAATATATTTATGAGATCGACTCTTTGGGAAATTCGGTGGAGCTTCCTATTGATTTTGGAAATTCGGCAAAATGGCCAATAAGTGAGGAGGTAAGTTCAATAAATGCAAGTGTTCATTTTAAACTGGATACTGCGGTTAGTATGTATGTGCAGAATAATCTGATGTATGAATATAAACTTATAGATACCATGCCGAAAAATGAACAAGATTGTTTGGTAATTACCTATAGCGATAAAACCAGTTTTGTATTTTCTGATGCCAGAAAAGATACAATAATTAATACAGTTGGCAAAAGAATTTACGCAAAGGGGTTAGGATTAATTTATTTTTCTGATGATATTGGTACCCAAAAAATTGAATATAAATTAATTAAGTAATAAATTATTTTATTATTTCCGTGATCACATTTCCTACACAACCATTTGGTTCTGAAATTCTCAATAAAGCAGAAATAGTTGGTGCAATATCTGTAATACCAATATCCCGGTGTGTTTCACCGGCTTTAATTTTCCATCCATAAAACAGGAGCGGAACATGGGTATCGTACGAAAAATGAGACCCGTGTGTTGTGCCTGAAGCCCTGTATGCTTCAAACCAGTAGGGATCATATAATAATTGAATATCCCCGGAACGTTTTGGATAAATACCGTTAATTACCAATTCTTTTACATCAGCATTTAATGTTGAACCGCTCAGATCTTCTATTAATAAAAAATAAGATACGCCATCAATTTTGAGCATGTCGTTGTGCATTAAATTAAAAATATATTTTTTCTCTAAACCTTTTTTATTTAACAGAGAATCGTTCAGATAAATTTGTTGATTGGTATAGGCTTTTATCCATGGACCTTCACCCAATTTATTTTGAAGAATAGTATTCATTTTTGCTACCATTTCCCCTTCCGTAGTTGTACCTGCCGGAATATTGAGCGACTGCATATATTGCGGAGTAGGAGAAACCCCGTGATCGGCGGTGAGAAATACCATAAAATTTCCTTTGCCTACTGTAGTTTCCAGATAGGTTAAAAAGGAAGCAATATCTCTGTCGAGACGTAAATAGGTATCCTCCACTTCCATGGAATGCGGGCCATAGGCATGTCCCACGTAATCGGTGGAAGAATAACTCACACATAAAAAATCGGTGATATTATCCTTTCCCATATTTTCATTTTTAATTGCAGCCTGCGCCAAGGAGGTTGTCATCGTATTTCCAAAAGGTGTAGCTTTAATACTTTCGCTGTTGCCATTAAATAACATGTAGTGCGGAAACTCATTAGATTCTTCTCCGATATAAATTGTTTCCCAGGGAACACTGTCGGCAGTGGATGATTTATATGCACTTGCGGGTAGAAATAAATTCCAATATTTATTCATATAATTCTGCGCCTGTTTTTCTGCATTAATTGTTTGCACCCATTTTGGCAAAGTATCCATATAATAAGAACTTGTTACCCATGCATTAACTCTTCCATCGTACCAATAAGCAGCATCAGCAGTATGTCCTGCCGGAAGTATTGCGCCCCGATCTTTAAGTGCAATTCCAATTACTATTGATTGTTGTTGATTGCTCAGTTGTAACATATCAGTAACTGTAGTAGTGAGCATATTTTTTGGTGACATTTGGCCTCCGGTGGTATCTGCACCTATTATACGTACATCTTTATCGTCTACTACATAGGTATAGGAATTTGTATTTTCATTGAACCAATCGTTTGACACAATTCCGTTTATTGCAGGAACCGAACCTGTATAAATACTTGCATGTCCGGGACCTGTATAGGTAGGAATATAATTAAAATTCGTATTCTCACAACTGAATCCATCGCGCAATAATTTTTTAAATCCATTGTCGCTGTAAACATCAGAATAACGATACAAAAATTCGTAACTCATCTGATCTACAACAATGCCTACAATTAACTTAGGTTGCGCAGGAAGTGCAGCTGTTTGGCCTGTAACCCAGAAGGTTGAAAAAGTAAAAACCATCAAAATAAAACATCTCATAAAAAAGGTATTTAGGTGAAAGTTAAGGGTAAAATTTTAATTACAATTACATTCGCATGTTATTTTTTGTTTATTTAAAAAAGGTTTCTGAAACCTGTGAGGTCGAAGTAATGAAATTTGTGAGTTCGAGGACGAATAATTTAAAAATTTAATCGCAATCCACCATTAATTTGTCTGAATCCTGCAGGAAAAATTCCACCGGTTGCTCTGTTTAATCTGGATGCCTTATAAATTTCGTTGGTAATATTTTTTCCTGCAACAAAGAGCGTGACAGAGTTTAAACTATTTTTTATAGGAAGATTATATTCCACATTTGCATCAAGTACCCCGTATGCCGGTAATTTACCGATACCACCATCTGCGGTTTCATTTTCAAAGTTCAGATATTCGGTATATTGTTCACTTACGTAATTGTAATTAACACCAAAACCAATTTTTTTAATTTTATAATTCAGGGAAATATTTAATAAGAGACTTGGAACATAGGGGACTTCATAATTTTCAACCATTCCTTCACCGAACTCTACTTTTACTTTAGTAATTGTTGAAAAATCATCGATAGTGAATATTTCGTTTGTATTAATATCTTCTCCATTATAAACCGTATAAGCAGCTCTATTGGTATTTATCTTTTCAATAAGTTCCTCCTTTGTTGCATCGGTATGAAATACTGTCCCTGCAAACAGATCGCCATCCACCATAGAACCACCGGTAATTTCTGAATTCATATAAGTTACAGAAATTCCGACATTAAAATTTTGATTGGCAGATTTAAAGGTTTTGGAAGGATCAATATTTACTGCGAGTTCTATTCCATTCATTCTTACTGTTCCTAAAGTTTGGAAAGCCTGTGAACGCGCCGGAGAATAGTAATTATTAATAAAGGTGTTAAATACGGATAATTGTCCGTTAATAAATTGATTTTTTTGATACATTCTCAAACCGATCTCCTGGTTAAAACTTACTTCCGGTTCAAGATTTGCAATATCTACGGCAGGAACAACTTCTCCATTTGTAACTTCATTAAATGAAATTGCTGTAGTTGGAGACGAAAATCCTTTGTAAGCACCACCATACACTTCGAATGTTGATTTTTTTATTTTTATATCTCTATAAATAAGATTGATACCGGGTGTGAATTGATCAAAATTATTTTTTATTTTATTAAAATCTGTTGCATTGGTTCCGGGATTTGTAGCGTTAGCAAGTTCATTTATTTTATTCAGATAAATTAATTCGTAACGTATGATAGGCACAATTGAAAATTTTCCGAACTCGAAACTGTTTCTGGAATAAAAAGAAAAGGCATTTAATTCAAAAACATCATCACGGGTAAGTCTTCCGCTGCGGGCCCATCGGCTGGAATCTCCTGAAATTACAACGTCGTTATAATATTCTTTATGCCATTTTACCGCTGCTTCAAATACATTTTTCCCCCATAGCTGAACATATTTTTCTTGCAATCCATACACGCGATATTGCCATCTGCTATCTGTGTTGCTTTCAATTCCGTTTACAACTTTACCTACCCGAACATAATCGTCGGAACCAAAAGTTAACCCGTCAAGAAAACGATATCTGTTTTCAAATATTTCTGATCCAACATATTCTTCCACATCAGATGCAGCTACTACAGTAGAATTTTGTTTCCACCAGTCGCGATAAAAATCACTGAAATATAATTTTGTTTGTAATTTTTTATGGGTATCAAAATTGTAGCTATATACCCCATCAATTCCATATCTTCTTGAAGTAAATTCATCCGCATCAAACGGATTTATAGTTGGATCTAAATCAAATGTAAAAGGGGTGTTGCCATTCCAGGTAGTATTCAAAAATTCATTCTGATAATTTAATTTTACATACAAACTGGATTTATCCCCTAATTCACTGAATATTTTTCCGGAGAGATTAAATAAACGGATAGCACTGTTATCCATATATCCACCAAAATTTTTATATAAAGTTTGAATTTCAGCACCGGTTTTATTCCATGTTCCTCCATAGGAACCAACAGCAGTAAAATAATCATGTTGGCCTCCTGTTAATTTTAAAGAAAAATCAGGATTTTGTGGAGGTCTTTTAGTGATATAATTTACTACACCATAAATTGTATTAGATCCATAAGCTAGTACATCAGCGCCTTTAATTACCTGTATTCCTTCTAATCTGTCGGCAGGTACATTATAATATGTTCCAGGAGCAAGATATGGTGCAGGAGAAACAGGAGAACCATCTTCCATCAATAATATTTTATTTGACCTGCGCGGGTCTGATCCTCTTATACTGATATTTGGTCGGTTACTTTGTTCCATATCAGAGGAGATATTTACACCGGGCAAAGTTCTTAATAACTCTTCACTTCCTATTGGTTGTATTCTTTGGATTGTTTTAACAGAAATCACGTTATTAGTGCCACTATATCTTGTATCGTACACCTTTTGCTGTTCGGTAATGGTAACCTCTGCAATCTGAATGGATTTTTCCGTTAAAACCACATCAATTAAATTTTTAGTTGGCGATTGTTCTGTGAGTTTTATTACAGGCAACTCCAACTTTTCGAAACCTATACAGGTAATTACCAGGTTATAACTACCAAGAGGCAGATTTTCGATTAAGAATTCGCCATTTTCATTACTAAATTCGCCAATTTCATTAGTAAATTTAACCGTTGCATAAGCAACTCCGGTTGTGTTTGAGGAAGAAACAATTCGACCCTCTATTTTGCCATTTTGGGCGATTAATATTGAGCTAAAAGAAAAATATATATAAATCAGTATCCCATACCTACCCATTGCTACTTTTTTTAGGATAGCAAATTTAAATCTGAACCCCTCATTTTAATAGAGATTTACAAAAAATTAACTAGACATGATATTATTTTGAGTTCAGCTATCATGGTAAAGCATCAATAAGATCCTGATATCTATCCTCATAAATACCTTCGCCACTACAACTTAATTCAGCAGCCGTTGCATAGATATTTTCAATTCTGTCATCAGGGTTAGGGTGAGTGCTTAAAAACTCCGGAATTTGTAAACCACCTTCCGATTCTATCTTTTCAAAAAATCCTGCAGAACCTGAGGCCATATAATCTGTGGGACATAAATAGATCACTGAATATTCATCAGCCTGAGTCTCATCGTCCCTACTAAATGCCAATTGCGTAAGACTTGCAGCAATATCTGCAAGTGTGTTATCATCATCACCCAATAAAATTGCCAATAAAAAAGAAATACCATATGCCTGTGTTAGCTGATCGGTGGAGTGACGCAAATCGGCATGTGCCATTTCATGACCAATAACTCCGGCTAGCTGGGCTTCATCTTCAAGATAACGAATCAAGCCTGTATAAACATAAATGTAACCACCGGGAGTACAAAAGGCGTTAACAATATTATCGTCGTTAATAATTTTTACCTCCCATACAAAATCATTGGTGTGGAATAATTGCCCCGCATCAAGAATTCTATCGCGAATATCATACACCATTGCATAGGCATCAGCATAGGTAACTGGATCTAGAATTGGATAAGTGGTAGGGTCTGCTGCAATTTCTGCGGCCAGCTGCGCACCAAGCTCTTTATCATCTTCAATGCTGAAGATATTAATTCCTCCGCCTTCTGAACAGGAATAAGTGAACAGAAATACCGGAATAATTATGGTGGCAATAAGGGTTTTACTTTTGAAAATGGATAATGTCATTGATTTCGGTTTTATAATTGATAGTTAA
>CAZXBG010000152.1:0-8559 GCA_964638865.1 uncultured Chitinophagales bacterium
TACGAAAATCATTGGGAATATATTTTAAGCCGAATAATTTATTAATGATTTTCTACTCGGGGTAAAAAAAAAACCGGGCTCCTCTCCCGGTTTTTACAAAACACCTCGCTCATGACGGCGAAGCATGTATTTTAATTAAGGTTTGGTTTATAAACCTATTGTATTATAAACTTACCAGTCTGACTTATGTCAACTCCTGTTAGCCTGTAAATATACACACCGGCAGCGAGGTCAGAACGGTCAATGGTGATGGTATTAGATGTTGTTTTAATAGTTCTGATCAGATTTCCGTTCATATCGCTTAACGCTATTACAAATTCTTTTCCTGTGAAATTAGTGAAATTCATGATGGCAGTTTCGCTGAATGGATTTGGTTGAATTTTCACATTTAATGGATTTGCAGAAATCACTTCAACCCCGGTTTCCGTTATTGTTACACATGCATCATTGAGATTAGTAACTACTTCTTCAAAATTTTCATTTACAGCAGCACTGAAATGTTTGATACATATCTCTGCAGGATAAGTTGCTGTATAAAATATTCTGAAAGTAGGAATAGGTTCAAAATGTATCTGATAAGGAATTTCATTCATTCCCAAAGCAATTATTTCATCTGCTGTATGCGTGATCTGATAATTGGACCCAAAAGTTTCTGGACATAAATTAACTACAGAATCTATTGTTAATCCTTCCATGGTGAATTGTGCTCCCATTACTCTTGCACTGGGATTTAAACTATAAATATCCAGATAATTAAAGGCAGGATTAACTGCACCGATGCTGTAGGTAACAGTATCAGAAGTATTCATTAAAGTTTGTGGAAGTTCACAAAGATCGGTAGCATGGGTATATCCTAAAGCCTGATTGGAGCAACCCATCACCAAAGCTGCATCAACCACATCTATATCACTATCAGCGTTTGCATCGTTACAAATTTCTGCAATTATAGTATTGGCAAGAATATTATCTACATAAAGATCAACATCATTCACTGTTCTTGTACTGTCTTCATTTAAATCACCAACATGATGCCAGCCGTTACAATTTCCTTCACAATCCATTTTTGCAGTTCCCCATATTTCACCGAGGCAATCAAGAAATGCAACACAATCATCTATCATTTCTGCAGTGATATTACCATCAATATCGCGTGTAATTGTCATACATCTTGATGCCCAGTTATTAGCAAGATTTACCTCCACTCTTCCATCAACATCCGGATGATTGAGCCAATTTACTCTTGCAACAAAAGTATAAGTACCATCAGGCACATCGGTTACGTCTATCCACTGACCGCCAGTACCTAATCCATAAGCATCGAAACAACCTGCAGAAATACCCATATCTGCTCCGGTATAACCACCAAAACCGCAAAGGTCCATAACGGCAAAACCATTTTTATGGCCAACAGATAATTCAACACCATCTTCAGTATATAATTGGTATTCGCCATAATCTACATAATGCGTATGTCCGTGACAAGGGTCGAATTGCAAAAGAGGATTTTCAGCAATTGTTCCAATATGATAATCTTCATCACCATAATTCCAGATACGAATTCCGAATTTTATTATTGTTCTTATTCCGGGACCTGTTAAAGAACCTTCTTCTATGTAACATTCGTTAGTCCAGTCATCTGCATCAATTGTAGTCAATTGAAAATCTGTACCCCAACCGGCACCGATCTCACCATCGAAATAAGTAGGATCTAAAACAAGATCCGGTCCTGAAGGGCAATCAGGATTGCCGGGATAAATACAAGAACCATCACTTACAATTGCAAGTGGTGAATAATTACATGCGTAAGGATCTATACAACCTGCGGGTGCACCGGAATATGTTAACGACCATTCTATGGCAGTTCCACTGCAATCAACATCATAATCTCCAATGCGAATAAATATTTCTGTGCCTTCTTCTAAAATTGCAATAATCTGAGATTGTTCATCGCAAAAATCATCGTTATAGGCCATTGTTCCTTCTGCTAATTCAGTTGGAATTAAACCTGCACAATGATCATAAATATAAATTTTGGTATTACAGGTATTTCCAAGATCGCAGGTAGTAAAAATATAGGAACCTGTTACCGGAACAGTATAACTGTACCAATAATCGGGGTTTGGTGCTGTATAGGTTCCTTCGGAAATTACTACAGCTTCCGTGCAATCGTCACCCGGTGAAAATGGAGCCGGTAACATAACAGTTTTGGTTTCTACAACCGTTGCGAAAAGATTATTTTCGGAAAAGGGTACAAGTGTTAAAATGGCAATGAGGATGGTTGGAGGAGTAAATTTTTTAGTCATTTAGATTGAATTTTCTGACCTTAAATGTAAAAACTTTGTTCGGAATTACAAAATTATTTTAAACACCAGGGTTTCAGGTACTGAGTGACTTCAATTCCGAAGCTACTACTGCAATGGTTTTAGGCGCATTGCCGACAAATATTTTTTTACCTATGATAAAAACAGGGCGCTTCAGAAAGGTGTATTCCTGTAAAATGTACTTGCGATAATCCTGTTCTGCTAATTCCATTTCGTTTAAACCCCAACCACGGAACTTAAGTGCTACCTTACTGAATAAGGCAAGATAAGATCCGGCCATTTTCTGCATCTCTTCTATTTGATCTTCCGTGATAGCTTGAGTTTTAATATCCTGCAATTCGAAAGGGTAATTTTTTATTTTGAGGTCTTTCATTATTCTGGCACAGGTAGAACAACTGCTGAGGTAATATAATTTTAATACTTTTTTTTTGGGCATGATATTAATTAAATGAAAAACGAAAGTGATTATTAACTTACAATATTAATCCTTATTCAAAGTAAAGGTGAATGTGCTTCCTTTTCCGGGTTTTGATTCTACAACAATAATTCCGTGGTGTTTTTCTACAATTTTTTTGCAGATGGATAATCCCAATCCTGACCCTTGAATTTTATCGCGTGGATGTAGGCGATTAAAAAATCCGAAAATTTTGGTTTGGAACTGTTGCGGAATTCCAATTCCGTTATCCTTGATCTTAAATTCCCACTGATCTGATTTTTCTTCCATATCAATAAAAACCAGTGGTTCACTTTTGCTGCGGAATTTAATTGCATTGTCTATTAAATTCTGAAATAACAATAGTATCTGCGAATGATTTCCATACAAAACAGGAAGATCGGGATAAAGAATAAGTGCATTACTTTCTTCTACAGCCAAATGCAAATTATCCAGCGCTTTGCGAATGATATCATTACCGTCAAATTTTGACATTGGCTCCTCTAAATGATCTAACTTACTAAAAGTAAGAAGATCTTTGATGAGATGATGCATACGCTGCGCTGCATCAGATGCGAAGTGAAGATATTCATTTCCTTCCTCCGTTAAAGTATTACCGTAACTGCGCAAAAATAAATTGATGTAAGCAGATATATTTCTCAGTGGCTCCTGCAAATCATGTGATGCTGAATAGGCAAATTGTTGTAATTCCTGATTGCTCTGCAATAATTTTTCATTTAATTGAATTAAAGAGTCATTATTTTCTGTTATCCTTCCTGATAATTCATTTTGTTTGGCGGAAATATTATTTCTTATTTGCAGCGAGTCCTGCACCTGTAAATAAAAATTTGAAAATATTCTACAGGTATTATTATCTGCCTCTGCAATTTGAATATTTGTTTTAGTAAACCCATAAAAAAACAACTCCACATCACCCGACCTGCGTATACATAGTAAAATTTCAATTAGGTGATTAGGCTCATTTATATCTGAAATAATAGAGAATTCTTCTTTGTTCAGAAATAAATATTTTTCTCTATCCTCCGGAATTTCTTTTTTCAAAGAAGCATTTAGAGGATATTTAATATTAATAGTGTTCTTTTTTTTGGGAGTTTCAGGAAAACAGCGGATAAAAAGATCTTTTTTTTCACTGACTCTGTAGATTGCACAATGATCGAGTTCAAATAATTTTTTGAAACAATCGGCAAAATATTGTTGCGCACCAGCCGCTTGGCGGATAAAAACAATTTTTTCAGACATCTCTGCGATGAGAGACAAGGATTGCGGTTTTGCCAAGTTGTGTCGTGTTTTAATATGTGCGAAAGATAATGCCGTTTTTTCCAATCGCACAAATTTTTTAATGGAAAAAAAAATATCGTATCGATTTCCTTCCGCAACCATTTTATAATGTGCCATATTTCTGTCATCTTCGCGGTATTATTTCCAACATGATCCTGAGTTTCAACACTATTCAGAAGCCCTCCACCGGTTCCTATTTGGATTCGGGTAGTAAGTTTTTGGGATATGCCTATCCGATTTCCGGGGAAGCGGAGGTTAAATTATTAAAAGACTTCCTAAGGAAGCAACATCACAAAGCTGTGCATGTTGCTTTCGCCTACCGACTGGGTTTTGAAGGTGAAACAGAAAGAGCGTCGGATGACGGAGAACCTTCGGGTACAGCGGGCAGACCCATTTTGAATGAAATGAAAAGCAGGGCGATAACGCAGTGTGTAATTTTGGTGGTGCGGTATTTTGGAGGCAAAAAACTCGGTGTTCCGGGCTTGATCAATGCATACAAAATGGCAACGGTTGATACTCTGGATAGGGCAAAGATCATAACAGTGCCCATCAAAGAATCGTATAAAATTTCCTGCAGTGGAACTGATATGCAAATAGTAATGCATGAACTCAATAAGGTTGGGGCTCAAATCATAAATACAGAATTCGGGGAAATATGTAATTTTAGGATAGAATTTGAACGCGCAAATGCAGAAAAAATATTATCTAAACTCCACAGTATCTGGCAAATACAAATCGAACATCTATCTACTTTATAAAAGGTGTTTTTTAGTATTACTGTTTATCATTTCCGGTATTTTTCTTTCCGCACAAAATGTTTCAGTACGGAATTTTAAATCAGCGATACCACTGAATGGAAACAATACCATGGAAGTAGAAAAATATTTATTGAACATGTATGCAGATTTAGGTGCATCTTATTCTAATATTCAATTAATCACAATAAAAAATTCACCAAATATTACGTATTATACTTTCCGACAAAATTATAACGAAGTATTGATCTCAAATTCCATTTTAAAAGTGGCAGTAAATAAATCCGATGAAATTCTATTTATTGCAGGTAATTATTTTAGAACCCTCGATTGGAATTTACCCATTGAAAAAAGCCAAAAAATACAAATTCCTGTTACTTTAAGAAATATTTATAAAATAACCGAGGATATTAATTGCACTCCAATAATAATTGTGGATGAAAATGATATTCCGGTAAAATATTTTGAATTTGATTTGATAAATAACGCAGACAGAAGCAGGACAACCCTATTGTTGAAAGAAAATGGTGAATTATTTTCCGAAACCGACAACAGAGTATATTTTTCGGCAATAGATACCACTGTTACCGGCAAAGTATTTGGGCCCGATCCGCTTACTTCTGCTGAAACCACCTATGTGGGAGAATATAAAGATTTTGATGATGCCGATACTGCAGTGTTAACAGCAGAATTGCTGGAGGTAAGCTTTAAGGCAACGTTAGAGGATGGAATTTTTTATTTGAGAAATGATTCTGTCATTCTAAAAGATCTGAATACCCCAATTACAGGAGTTGTAACCTCCATTACTCCGGCATTCAATTTTACAAGAAGTGAAAGTGGATTTGAAGATGTAAATACATTTTATCATATCACAAATCTCAATAATTATATTTTAAGTTTAGGATACACCGATTTGCAAAATTTTTATATTGAAATTGATCCTCATGGTGCCAGTGGGGCCGATCAATCGTTTTATGTGAGTGCTGTAATTCCATCTATACAACTCGGCGAAGGCGGTGTTGATGATGCGGAAGATGCAGATGTGATAACACATGAATATGGACACGCATTGAGTGATCAGGCAGCACCCGGAACAAACAACGGATTAGAACGCCGTGCTTTGGATGAAGGATATGGCGATTATTTTGCTGCGAGTTATTCGAGAATGTATAGTGATTACCGATGGAATTTTATTTTCAGCTGGGACGGACACAACGAGTTCTGGTCGGGAAGAAATGCTAATACCAATAAACATTATCCCGAAGATAATTCCGCGGATTATTATTCCTCCAGTGAAATTTGGAGCGGCGTTTTAATGGATATTTTTGATGCCATAGGGAAAGAAAATACCGATAAAATTGTTTTAGAAACCCTTTATGGAAGTTTCGACAATATGAGTATGCCGGATGCCGCACAAATTATACTTGCATCGGAAGAAAGCATTTTTGCTGGATTATATTATGAAGAAGTTTTTAATGCCCTGGATGCACGAGGCCTAATAAATCCCGTGGAAACAGAAAATTTAATCTCCCACCAAGCAATTCAATTTAAAAATACCTACGGCTTTAGTTTTAACAATGAGCCTTTAATTATTGAATTACCGGAGTATCAAAATTATTTATTACAGGTTTATGGAACGGATGGAAAATTAATATTAAGTCAAAAGGGAGTAAATAAAACAATAAATTTAACTCCGGAAAAAATTAATTCAGGCATTTTTATATTGGAAGTAATACTCGAAGATAAAATTAGTAGTTTGGTTATTGAAAAAATGTAAAAATGATGAGGTTCTTTTTTTTATTTTTTCAATAACACCTGACCATTAACCCTTGACCCAATCTCTATTCCCCATCATACTCTTCCGAAGGCCTGAAACTCAGCACCGGAATTGGCGAATGTGAAATAACTTTATTTATTCTCGAACCAAAAAGTAATTGATTGAACCTGTTTTCTGCATGGCTCATTACTACTAATAGATCGGCGTCCATTTCCTGTGCGTATAATAAAACGGAATTGCTAACGGTATCGTGTCTTATCATTTCGGTGGTACATTTTAAACCATTTTTGCTAATGGTTTCGGCAGCTTCCTCCATACGGTTTAACAACTCTTCCTTGCTGGAAATAAATTCCTCTAAAAATTCAGAAACAGCAACGAGATGAATAGTAGAATCTAAATTTTTTGCAAAACGAATAATGCGTTCTACTTTTTCGTGGGTGTGTTTCGTGAGATCTATGGGAAGGAGTAAGTTTTTAAATTTAATGGGTTCCTTAACTGCACGACAAGTTAATACCGGAAAATCGACACTGCGCACTAATTTTTCTGTATTATTTCCAAGATTGAATTTAGATGGTTTAGAATCGGAGCCGAATGTTCCGATACAGGCCAATTCGGCGTGAATTTTAAGTCCATAATCCTGAATTTCGGAAGATACAGATTCCGTTGTAGTGATCACCTCTGCATTGATACGAAAAGCAGCGCCACTTTTGTTTTTCATGTCAAGCAGTTTCTTTTCCAGCGCGAGCAATTTTTTCTTGTATTCGAAGGTGCCTTCCGACTTTTGAAGGAGGTTATCTCTTTTAGCAAAATGCACCAGATCAATAGCTGCATTTGATCGGTTGGCGATGTAAATTGCGTATTGCAGTGCTGCACTCGAGGCTTTTGAAAAATCGGTAGGGACAAATATCCTTCTTTCCTGCTGTTGCATAATTTGCGCAAAAATAATCAGAAAAATTCGATTTAAATTTGTCGGGTATGACCGAACAACACAAGGCTTCAGAATTAATATTAAATCACGACGGTAGTATCTATCATCTCCATTTACTCCCGGAGGATGTTGCAGATACCATAATTACCGTCGGCGACCCCGACAGGGTTAAAATGGTGAGCAGGTATTTCGATACCATAGAGACGAAAAAACAAAAAAGAGAATTTATCACACATACCGGATATATCGGTAAAAAAAGAGTAACTGTAATATCAACAGGTATTGGCACTGATAATATTGATATTTCACTTAATGAATTGCATTTGTTAAAAAATTATAATTTTTCAGAAAATAAATTCAAAGCAGAACCTATTTCCTTAAATATTATCAGAATAGGAACTTCCGGCTGTATTCAGGAGGATATTCCGGTGGATGCATTTTTAGCTTCGTCATACGGAATCGGAATTGACAATGTATTGCATTTTTACAAATTTGAAAATACGAAAGAGGAGGAGGAGATACTAACGAGATTCAAATTACATTGTTATTTTCATCATACTATTCATCCTTATGCGTTTAAAGGAGATGAATATTTACATGCTAAATTTGAAAAAGGATTTTATAGCGGCATCACATTAACCGCGCCCGGTTTTTATGCGCCGCAAGGAAGAAAAGTAAATCTGCCGATTTCGCAGGAAAAGTTTTATGAAGATATTAAAAGTTTTAAAACGGCAGAACATCGCATTACCAATATTGAAATGGAAACAGCAGCGATGTATGGTTTTTCAAAATTGCTGGGACATAAATGTATTTCTCTAAACGTACTACTCGCTAATAGAGCCAGAGGAGAATTTAGCAAAGATCCGGATAAAGCAGTGGATGGTTTGATAAGAAAATCGTTGGAGGTAATTGGAAGTATATGAATTAAAAAATCTCGGGTGAAAACCAAAATAGAATTGGAACAGCTCATAATTTGAAGGTTGGGTAGATTATAATGTCACCCCGCTGGGCATAAGCGTCAACTTAAGCAAATGAGTTTTAATTCT
>CAZXBG010000153.1:0-8541 GCA_964638865.1 uncultured Chitinophagales bacterium
AGATTAAATCGAACCTTCGTGAGACACGAAGCTGCGTTTAATCCTTATATGTTTACCAGCTGGCGTTCTTGTCGTCCGTGTCTGCAAGGTCAGGTGTCTCGTCCTGATAAAGGTTTCGCTGTCATTGTCGGGTTGTGTTTGGTCTGTTTGTGTCGGCTGTGCGGTTGCGGTTTTAAAAATTTTAGAAGGGAAGGAAATTTTAAAAAATAATTTTTCTCAGGTGGAAAAAAATACTCTTTTGCAAGCTTTGGTTTCAGCGTTGCTTTGTGCGGCTTGCAAGAGTGTGTTTTTTGTGCGTTGGCATTTATTTTACTTGTTGTTTTCTCCAGGCATCTAAAATAGGAGCAAACAAAATTTCATCATGCGGTAAATTCCATTCTTTATAAAATGAAGTGTCATCACTGTTTGGGGTTGGGTCAGGTCTGCGAATCTTGATTCTTGTCGGCATGATTACAGAATCTCCTAACAAAATACATTCACCTCGTCTGAGGTTTGAAAACATACTTACAATTCCTCTGATAGAATCAGGCAATAAACTCTTTACATAAGATTGGTCTTCTGGGTTAGAAATTCTCATACAAAGAAATGTATTGCACTGAGATAAAATTGTTGCTGAAACTTCTCTTGGTCTTTGGCTGATTACTGTTAAACTAATTCCATATTTTCTGCCTTCCTTAGAAATCCTTTCTGCTGATAACCTTGCAGCCTCAGAATTTGGGTCTTTATCATTGAAATAAATATGTGCCTCATCACAAAAAACAGAAATCGGATATGCTTTTGAATTTACTTTCTTATACCAGTAAGCAAAATCAAAAAGACACCGCAATAAAAGTGAGATAACTGAATTGCGAACATCAAAAGGAATTGCACTCATGTCCACAATGACAATCTTCTTAGGTGATGCTTGTTCACCTAATACCTTGCGAAATAATACTTCCATAGAAGCAGATGTATTATATGTAGACGGGTTGAAAATCAAATCATATCTCTTGTCATTCAAACGGGAATCAATTCGCATTAGTAACCTTGTGAAGTCCCCATTTAGTGGCCCCTTAATTTGTTTTCCACTTGAACCAGTGACCGTTTGAATATCTAATTCCCTGAACTTATCTATTATGCTGTTAAAATCAAAATAAACTGGCGTGTCAATTGTGATTTTGGGAATCCCGAGCGTTATATTTTCAGCATGATTTTCTTTAGCAGATTGAAGTAATTCCTTGAACTTGGCAATTTGATTTGGTGCTGCCGATTCTGTTCTATCAACCATCAGTCCGAATAGTTCATCGCTTTTCATCAACCAATATGGAAACTCTAAATCACCAGCATTGATATATTCTGCTTCTGTTCCAAAAACACTTTTGCCATCACTGCTATTTTTGTATTCTCCGTGCAAGTCAAACAATACAACAGTTGATTTTGGGAATTTTGAAATGTTTTGAAGTAGTGAAGCTACTGTCCAAGATTTCCCGCCTCCTGTTTGTCCTAACACTGCTGCATGCCTTGAAAGGAAAGAGTCAAGATTAATTTTTGCATCTTGATTTTTAATTAGTGAGAGTTGACCAATTGAAAAATTACCTTCTGCAAATGATTCATACACTTTATCAATTACATCAGGTAACACGGCAAACACATCATTGTTTACGGTTGGTAAAAGGTCTGTTCCTCTTTCAAATTTTCCTGCTGCATCAATTGTTCCAACAGGAATAACAGAAATAATTCTAAGCGAACTTTGGATTAAATATTCGTCTGCACTTTCTGCCTTTTTTACTTCGCTGCTCAGCGTTGATGTTTCTTTCATTGAAATATCCGTAATCATTGAAAGCAACATTCCGTTAGGAATTGAAACCATAACAAAAGTTCCTGGTTGCCCAATCAAAATTGGTATTGGCCCAACTGATGTATCGATTGTTACATTCATATTCTCAGGAACACCATAAACTGTTTCATCCGAATCAGAATGGTCAAAAAGAGATATGTTGATTGTATCGCCTGATACAGTAATTACTTTTCCTATTTTATAATCTGCCATTTCTATTGTGATGTTTAATTAAATAATTCAACAAATTTTTTGAAATCCCAAAGGTCATAGCTTCCGCTAAAATCCTTTCCCATATAGTGAAGTTTGTCACTAACCATGTAATGAAAACTTGGATGAGTTTTTAACTTTAAAATTTCTGGCGTTTCATCTTTTGATATAGAAAAAACACGGAGTGAATTGTTTCGGAGTTTTGGGGTAAACAAAATATCATTGATGTGTTCATCCCGATAACTGTATCCGCACGAAACAATAAACTTGCATTGCTTTCCAATTACTGATGAAGCATATCTAAAAAGTTTGTCGTAAGGGTAATCCAATGTTTCTGTAACCTTTGTCCTCTTTGGCAGAATCATACATCGGTTGTCTGTTTTATCTGGTAAAAAGGACTCAGTAACATCATCACCTTCTTTAAACCAAGAAACTGAACCATGAAGTTTAACTAACTTGATGTGAGGTTCATTAAAAGGTTCAAATCTTCTACTTGCTGAATTTATTTTGCCATACGCAAGTTCTATTCTTTCTATATCAAAGAAACGTTGTGCAATTCCCTCAAATCCATTGTAAATTGGAATCTTGGCAATGGATGCTCCTAACTCAAAGACTAAATCATAGTTGGTGGTGAAAATCCAAACTGATTCATTTCTATGCAACATTAATTTTTTTAAACCCTTCAAAAATTTAAGATGATAATCAAGGTTTGGACTTGCTACATCGTTTATCACATCAACGATGTGCGTTCTTATTGATTCAAGCAACAAATCAATACCAACATAGCCGCCACTTGCTTTTGCACGATTGATGATGTCGGACAATAGCTCAATATCTGGTTCGCCTTTGGAAATATTTAGAGTAACGCCTTCTGCTTTAAGAATCTTTTCAATTAATTCAATTTCTGTTGTAGAAAGTTTTTTCAATACATCAATTGTTAATTAAAAAGTAAGCGGATAGCCAGCCGCAAAAGATGAACCTGCACCAAAAAAGAAACCTATTTGGCTTAGTCCTGTGTTGGCATTTGGAAATATTTCAGAAAGTGTTATGTCCACCAGTTTAGTTTTTGAGTTTTACTTCTTTCTTCCGTTTCTTCTTCCAGAAAGTTTTTTCCAAATGCCTTTCAACATTTGAACTTCTGTCTCAGAAAACTTAAGTTGTTTGATTAAAAGTTCTTTGTCAATGATGTCAAGCACTTCTTCTATTCTTCTCTCCCGAATTAAAGCGTCTATCTTTTTGAAATCAATTTTATGAGTTCCTAAAAGCGGCAAAGGAATTTCTTCAATCTCTGTTGGTTCAAATGTCAAAACTCCACCTCCGTAACTTCTTCCCATTATTTCTGAAAAGGCAAAAGTGAGAGAGTTCAAATAGGAGAGTGCAATGTTTTCAGGTTTCACTTTTGTTTTGAAACGAACTCTGTGGATTGTATCGGTTGAAGAAGCATCCGTTTTGTTGACGATAAGCTTTGGGTAGTCGCCAACCTGCCGTAAAACAAAAGCATTTGGCGACCACAAGGAAGGTGTGATATACCATTGCTTTCTGATTCTGCATTTATACCCTGTATGAAAATTCATTAGCTCACCATAAGAAATGTATTCACGGCAAACTTTAGGAAGCAAAGCGTAATCTTTTTTTTCCGGTAAGAAAAGTTGAACAGGATTATTGTCCTCAACATTCTGCTCAAAATCTTCATCGCTATAAATAATGCCTTTAAAGTGATTTGATTTACTCACAACTTTCGTTGTGTGTGATTTCAATTTCCATTTTGAAACAACTTCTTTACTCAACATAAAGAATTCATTTCGTCCTGTAACAAGACCTACATCAACTTCCATAATGTCGGAACAAGGTTTTATTCTGATGTCCGCTTTTATTTTTCTTAACAGTTCAATTTCATCTGTATCTAAAAAATACTTTGTCCATTTTTCAGTGGAGTGGTCAAGTATTTTTACTTCTGCTTTATGAATCTTGTCAATCTCTATTGAGTTTAATTCACTCAAATTATTCAACTCTAAAACTCTGATGCCTTTATTGGTGGTTACATCTTTTTCGCAAAGCATCAAAACAATTTCCTGTTGAATGTCAGCGAAAACTAATTTCTTGAATGTTACAATTGTAATTCGTGAAAAAAACTTTGAGAGAAACACCCTTGTTTCAGCAGCATATTTTACCTGAAACAATTCGGTAGGAATTACCATTGCCAATTTTCCAAAACGATTTAATTTACTTGCTGAGATTACCAGAAACGGTACCCAAATATTTGTCAATTTATTCGGATGCAAATTCATTTTTTCCATCATCTTAAAAGCTACTTCACGTTGTTCTTCTGGAAAGTTTTGATAGCGAATGAATGGCGGATTGCCAACAACTACATCAAAGTGTGCTTCTCCGTTTGCGTTAGAGATATAATTGAAAAAATCAGTGTTTAAAATTGTTGTTGAATTCAAACCATATTTTGCTACTTTCTTTTTTGATTTTTCCGCTTCATCTTCTACTAACTCAATTCCTTTTATAAGTCCAAACAATTTCTTTTCAGAAACGCCAAGTTCTTTGAATCTACGAATAGCAGATTCAATAAAATTTCCGTCACCACAACTTGGCTCTAAAACTTTTTGTGTTGGTTTTGTGATTGCCCATTTGCAGATGAAATCTGTAATGGCTTGCGGTGTGTAGTAACCACCACGAAGCTTTTTTGAATCAATGTTCTCAATTATTTCTGTTGCCATTTTAATCTTCGTTTAGTTCGTTGTTTAATTCTTCATCGTTAAGAACTGTATTTAATTCATCGTGTGTAATTCCGTAAATAGAATTTACTTGTTCAAGAAGTGAATTGAAAAGGAAATCCATTTTATGTTGCATTACTTTCTTTTTAGCAGAAATGTAAACTCCGTTGTAAGTTGCTTTGGTAGCAATTAAACTCTTTACAGTTTTCGCAATGTCATTGTGAAGTTTTGTTTCATCTGCATTTGTAAAATCAATTTTCCTTATTGGAAGATTTTCAATAAACTGTTTTCCGTGTGAGTAGTAAGCGCCTCTAAATTCACTTGCTCCCGATTTTACCATTGCTTCAAAAATCGGGTGTGAAAGAATTCCTAAAATGTAGTAAAGCGAATAGTTGGAACATGTAAACAAAGAATAGTAAGGACCATTTCCGCCTCCTGTAAATTGCAAATTGTTTTCATCAAACACATAAGGTGGCTTTGTTGAAAGCACTGACCAAATCAATTTCTTGTTATTGTGAAACCGTGTCAAACTCTGCGACCTTCCATATTGATACCACTTCGGGTCGTTTCCGTTTATGCTGCGTTTTGAAAGGTCTGCTTTGAAGTTATTCAAGTAAGCCCAGGTGAGAGGAAAATTCTCCTGAAAATATTGCTCTGAAAAAACTTCTGCTTTGTCTGCTTGTATCGTGTAAGGAAAAATGATTTGAGCATTTGGCTTTACAGTATCAAATAAACCAAATGAAAGGTCATACAAACAAGATTTGCAAATTGCTTTTTCAATTTCATAAACTGTGTTCTTGTATTTGAAACGATAAGTTGTTTCCGTTTCTTCTTCTGGTTGGAAAATATAAATCTTATCAGCACTTGTTTGTAAACCAACTGCTATTTCCGAAATAGAACCAAGTGAAATTGTGTTTGCATTTCTCGCCTTTTCAAAAACCGTCTGCGTTGGTTTGGAAACAAAAATCCACGGCTGTTCAGTGTATTCTACTGAGTTGTAATTGTCGTAACTGATAGCACCTGCTGTGAGTTCGGCTGCAATTCTCTTTATCCGTCTGAAAGAAATCTGTTCTCTTTTCTTCTTGTCAAGAATAAGGATTGCTGTGTATGTGCTTCTGTTTGGAAAAACCTGAGTAACTCCAAAGTGAATGATTTTAAAAAGCGAAGAATGTGAAGTGATAAAAGCACGAAGTGCTTTTCCTCCTTTCACTATAAAAAATTTATGAGGAACAATGTAGCCCAATACTCCATTTTCATTAAGCAAACTGATTGCTCTTTGAATAAAGAGATAGTATTTATCAAAGGTCTCTGCTTCTGCAACTGTGTAGCCCGAAACATCACTTTGAAAGAATTTTATTTCCTCTGCTGAAAACTTTACAATGTTTTGAATTCTTACATAAGGTGGATTACCTACAATCGCATCAAAACCTTTTCGCTGTTCCAAGAAATTAAATTCTTCTCCCCAGTTGAACGGTTTGAGTTTGAAATGTAATTCGTCATTGTCAACTGCTTCTGGATGGAATTGAAAATAAGAATCATCAACAAGTGAATTTCCACATTTGATATTGTTGTCCAAACTTGGTAGAACTTTTTGTTTGTGTTTTGCAAGATAATTTTCAATTGAACCAGAGTTTTCTCCTTCTAATAATTTCAATAGCAAACTAAACTTACTGACTTCAACAGCATAAGGATTTATGTCAACTCCAAAAATATTTGAAGTGAGAATTTGATGTTTGGCTTTTAAAGTAAGATGATATGAACCATCAAATACTTGGTTGATTAGTTCAACATCGTCAATACCAGCAGCAACAAAGCCAAGTGTAATTTTTTCAAAGATGAAATCATAAATGGAAATAAGAAATGTTCCTGAACCGCAACAAATGTCAGCCAGCTTTAATTGTTGCATTTGTTCAAGTGTTTTGCCTTCAAACAATGATGCAAGAGTTTCTTTAACGATGTTTTTAACGATCAACTTCGGAGTTGGCACAACACCGCTTGAAGCTGCTACTTCTGGTTCTTCAACAATTGAAATTTGTCTATCATTTACAATTGCAATCTTGCTTCCTAAATATTTTTCGTAAATCTGGCTAAGGATTGTAGGGTCAACTACTGAAAAATCATAAGGGCTTTGTGGATAATAAAGTTCGTTGAAAATCTCAAGTAGAATTTCTGATTTTAGATTGATATTTAACGAAAAGTTGTCTTCGATAAAATCAAATAGTCCTGAGTTATATTTCTTGTCTGATAAAATGAAAAGCTGTTTGAGCTCATCATAGTTATTGATTTTCCTGAGTGTTTCGTATTTCTCAATTTCTCTGTCCTCACAAATTCTCAAAAATACAATCCTGTTCAGCAATCTTTGAATAAGAAAGTTTATATCCTCGTTGCTGAAACCGTCATTGTTTGCAATAACATCACTTGCCAAGCTCAGTCTCCAATTTTCAATCTGCTTTAAAAAATAATCGTCAAATGTTGTTGTTTCTTTTTGCGTTACGGCAAAGTATTCATCAATGTAACCAGATGCTACTGATTGAAAAGAAAGTAACTGGTATAATTCGTCAAACCTTGTGAGATATTCTGAGAAATGAAATGACTGATACCTTGCTACACTTGTAGCATCTTCCGAATTTGGTTTGTGTCGGCAATCGTAAACTGATAATGTTTCAAAGTTTGTAAGAATGGATATTCCAAGGTTGGCATTCCAACCATATCTCCTTGTTTGAAATGATGGCTTGTTTGATTTATCAATGTCAATGGAAACTTTTTTTGCTTCAACAAAAAACTTTCTTGTACCCTGAATTCTAAGTGTGTAATCAGGATTTTTTTTAGTTACAGAATCTTCTACCTCTACATCAATGCTTTCTTCCTGTATTACATCACGAAGGAATTGAGTTTTTGATTTTTCGTTGTCAACATCCCAACCAAAAGTTTTTAATAGTGGATTGAGAAAGTCAATTCTTAATTGTGCTTCGCTGTATTTCGATGTTTTGTAAATAGCATATTCCTTCTCAAAAGCACTGATAAGTACTTTCAATTGTTCAAAACATTCTTCTTTATTTTGAGCTACTTTTAATGCCATTACTATTTCGTCTTTTTTAGATATTTGATTTCTTCTTCGGCTGCAATTAAAATGTCTTTTGCATATTTCTCGTCTGCCAGTTGATAGGCGACCTGTTTGCTCATAAACTTTATAACAAGTTCTTTTTCATCAACTTTAAAAGTTTTAGCAATAACAGGAAGCATTTGTCGGTTTACAGGTCTTTCTCCGCGTTCCAATTTGCTAAGTGTACTTTGGTCTATATCGAGTAATGCAGCAAGTTTTCTTAGAGGCATTTCTGCTTGTTCTCTTAGTTGCCTGATGTAGTCGCCTAATTTTTCTGTTTGCATCTAGATTTATGTTTCTTGACAATCGTGTCAAAAATAAAAAGAAAAGTTTTATTATATACTTTTCTTGTCAAAATATTATCAACATCATTATTGCGGGTGGGAAATTGGCTCTTTTGGGGTCTGCTTGTGGGTCGGCTTGTGAGGTGGGGCAAACCCCAAATGTGCCAATGTGGGCAGGCATAAAATTATTTTTTAAAATGTGCGGTGGGAAAATTTTTAAAACCATTATGTTGGCTTGAGTGTCTGAAAAGTCAGGTCGGTTTGTGTCAAGGAACAGCGAAATTGTCAGTCAAGTTATGGTCGTCCGTTGGTGGTCGTGTCGTTCTTTACGCTTATGACTAACGTTTTCATAACTCGTTGATTTACAATTGCAAGTTAAGATCGTCAGTTGTGATTTCAAATTTA
>CAZXBG010000154.1:0-8373 GCA_964638865.1 uncultured Chitinophagales bacterium
GTGCTCTGCCCCTCTGCGTGTAAACCCTAATAACTGCGCGAAACCACCGTTCTGCTTAGTGAAAAAAAACAACCAGGGCGTAGAAAATAAAAAATAATAAACAAGGGCATCGATTTTATAACAAACTTATTTCATGACAACAACATTTTACACTTTATCCCTGCGTGCTCTGCCCCTCTGCGTGTAAACCCTAATAACTGCGCGAAACCACCGTTCTGCAAGACATTCAACTTTTAGTAAATTTGCTTTTAATAAATCAAGAAGCCGCGTGTTAGAACCATTTTTTCAAAATACATTAGTGGAAGCAGGCTGCGACGAGGCGGGGCGCGGATGTCTTGCGGGTCCGGTTGTAGCAGCGGCTGTGATCTTGCCGAAAGATTTTTTTCATCCTTTATTAAATGATTCGAAACAAATGTCAGAAGCAAATAGAAATTTGCTGGAACCAATCATTAAAGAAAACGCAATTGAATGGAAGATCGGAATTTGTGATAACCATGAAATTGATGCAATAAATATTCTAAAAGCTTCTTTTAGGGCAATGCATAAAGCATTAGATCAGTTTTCGAATATTCCGGAATATTTAATTATTGACGGCAATCGGTTTTATGCATATAAAAAAATTCCGCATACCTGTATTATTCAGGGAGATGGAAAATATATGTCGATAGCTGCTGCGAGTATACTTGCAAAAACATATCGCGATAAATTAATGCAGGAAATGCATCATGAATTGCCCCATTATAACTGGAAACAAAATAAAGGTTATCCAACAAAAGAACACCGAAAAGCGATTTTGGAATATGGGGATACGCAATATCACAGAAAAACCTTTCGGTTGCTGGCGGAGCCGGAGTTGTTTTGATTTTGTTAAACGGCCGGGTAATTTATTCATAATTAATTTCAAAGGAATATAAAGTACCATATTCCTCAGTCAAATCCATTCCCCAAATTTTATTATTTTTAAATACCATGGAAATTAATGGCCTGTCGATTATTTTTTTCTGTTCTATTAACATAAAATTTTTATCATATAATGCATACCATGTTGAGGTATAATTTTTTGTCCCCAAAACCAAATAATTTCCATTATTTAACGGTTCAATAATATCTATCCAAGTATTTGTTTTTGATGAATCAGAAACGGATTGATAATCCCAACCCTCCAACAAATGCTTAAAATTTAAAACATCATTGTAAACAATTGGTTCAGTATTAAAAAAATATTCGTCATTAACAATTTCAGAAGAATAAACATTACGCATCCCCTTTGATAAAACCGGAAAGTAATCGGGATATTTTATTGACAAAAACCTTACAAATTTTGGAACTGTAGATTTATTTGGTAATAAATATTCTATTGCTAAGCTATCTGAAGAAGCTGTACTAGCTCTCATAATGAATATAGAATCATTTAAAAATTGACCTGATGGTAAATAATTAAAAAATGGTTTATATTCAGATATTTGATATGGAAATGAATACCTATTTATTAGGTTCCAGTCTCTATCATATTTTGCAAAAAAACTAAACCATTTTAGTTGGAAACTTGTATCAACAGGCACTATTTTATTATCTATTACTAAGTCGTAAGAAAGAACTTCTAACGCTAAATATATATAATTTTCAGTAACATATACATTTCGAGGAGCTATACGGCTGGGAACAGTTTTAAACATTTGCTGCGCATCAGTATTTGTATTTGCGAAGTTTATTTCAGAGGGATCTAATTCGGAGATCATTAAATAATCATTTAACTCTGTCTTCAAATTTTTACCTGCAATAGATTTAGTAATTTTTTGAGTGTTCAAATTATATTCAAAAACGGCACTTCTAAAATAATTATAAATTAAAATTAGTGAATCGTTTTTTACCTGTAGCATTGACGCACCGGCTCCGGCAAAATTGGATACGTCAAGAGAGTCGGATAACTGAATTTTAAAACGACCAGGTAAATATTTTTTAAGTGAAACAATATCTATATTTTTAAATTCTGTTTGAAATAATAAACTTTCATCATTACAAACGGAAATAGAGGAGGAAAATCCAGACTTATTGTTTAATGCAGAAAAAAATAAATTATCTATAATTATCCTGTATTGTGCAGTATCTATATTAAATTTATCCTCCATAAAAAATCCCAATTCTCTTTTTGGTACATCCTTTACTAAAAAAAGTGTGTTTGTACTTTCCATTTTTAGGTCATTTAATAAATAATGTATCGAGGCATAACAATTTACACATTCATTTCCTGAGATAGAAATTACGGTTAAATTTTTACTCGATTGATTGTATAGATTTAAATAGTATGATAATTCATTTTGACTGAAAATATTTGAAAAACGTAAAATTGACAAGAATATAAATATTGCTTTCATAAACACTATTACAAAAAATTAAAAAAACCAAACGTAATTTTTTTATTTGGCTACAAAATTACCAACAACATTCGTCTGGTGAACTGTCTACATTGATTGATACACATGCGTCAGAAGATGGATAACATGTCACATAATAGAAGTCTCCTATTTTACTTACTCCCCCGGGGTATCCACAAAATGTATGTACATTATCGCAAGGCAGCATAATAGGAGGAAAATAGTCGTTTTCTGTAGTTACGCAATTTTCGACACTTAAGCTAAACCCTCCTCCGCCAACTTGAGATATTGTTAGAAAATTACCTTTATATAAGTCTTCAGTAGAATGAACATAAAAATCATTTTGAAAAGTTGTCGGAGTTACATCCTCAACCATTGCACCAATTGTGAAACAAACATTTTCAGATGGTGTGCATTGTATTACAATTTGTCCACTTCCATTAGAACCTGCATTTACAATATCTCCATTGTAATCTTTGGAACCTCCAACGGCTTCAGCTGAGGTTATAGTTCCATTATATGAAACATCATTCATGCCCATTTTTACATAACTTGTTCCCGTGCCATTACTTCTGTAGTCAACAGCGCAATTTGATGCATGAAACTCCTTGTTTAGGTCAGGAACTCTAATTAACCAATTATAGGTAGGGCTTTGAGCACACACAATCAAACTACTAATACTTAGTAAGAAAGTGAGTGAAAGTGAGTGAAAGTGAGTGAAAGTGAGTGCTTTTTTTCATATTTTCAAATTTTAGAAATGAATTTAGATTATGGACTTCAAAAATAGTAAATTAAATTGAAAACATCAATATTTTCCAGATTAATTCTTTTAAAAAACGGCTCAAATTTCTTAGCAATAAGCTTATACAGAACTATACGAGGAGTTTCCAAAGTATAATTGGAAACAAAATAAAGGTTATCCAACAAAAGAACACCGAAAAGCGATTTTGGAATATGGGGATACGCAATATCACAGAAAAACCTTTCGGTTGCTGGCGGAGCCGGAGTTATTATTCCCCGAGGATAATGTTAAACGAAAATAAATAAACTTATTTTCTGATCTCTGAGATTTCTTCGTAATAGGATTTTAATTGCAATGCCCGCAATTGAACAATTTCCATGCTGTGAAAATTTGCGGAAACACGATACATAGAACCTTCCAGATTTTCAGAATACAATCCTATAAATGCAATATCCGCATCTCGCATGGTGATCCATGCTTTTTGGGCGATTTTTAGTTTTTCCTTTTCTTCTTCGCCTAATACCGACATCAATAATTTATAATTTTTATTAAGCTCTGCATCCCATGCAGCATAAGCGGTGTCGATGCATTGTATCATACCATAAGTGGTTTGATTTTCGCCTGTTGCCAGACAATCTTCTAAAGATATATCTATCGCAGAGCTATCGCAATAATATTGGGCACGTACATTTTTTGTCCCTGTTGACACTACAAATAATAATAGGTAAAAAAATATTTTTTTCATAAATTTTTTGTTATTCGATAATTGCATCTACTTCTATTTCAATCAAATATTCCGGCGCAATTAATTTCGAAACTTCCACCATGGTTGTGCAGGGTTTAATGTTTGCAAATACTTCTCCGTGTGCTTTTCCATATTCTTCCCAACGCGAAATATCGGTAACAAATAAACGCGTGCGCACCACATCATTTAATGTTGCATCACATTGTTGTAATACTTTTTCTATTTTCTGTAAAATGAATTGTGTCTGCAAATAAGCAGAATCGCCACCAACTAAATTATTATCACCATCCACCGCAACAGTGCCCGTGATAAATACGTGATTGTTCACTTTTACAGCCCGGGAATATCCAACAATATCTTCCCATTTTGCTCCGGAGGAAATGTTTATACGCATGCGTAAATGTACCAATTAAATGAATGTACCAATGTACCAATTAAATGAATGTACCAATTAACCCAGCGTTAACTTTATAATTGTGCTTATTACACTGAGCATAAATATTCAATGGCACAAATTTATTGAAATATTTTAGGATGTCATTAAACGACCAATGCTACATTAATTCCGGCTGTTCATTGGTACATTGGTACATTTTTTTGGCTGTTCCATTGGTACATTATCCCCTCATCTTCTCCCAAATCTCCACCATATTTTTACTCGCAACTAATTCTTTCATTTTTTTGCGCGCTTCATCTGCAGGGGAACCGAAATATGTTTTCCCTTTTTCCAGTTGCATTCCAACTCCGCTTTGTGCCAGCACGGTTACATTATCTTCTATTATCAGATCTTTACTTATGCCAACCTGCCCCCAAAGAATTACATTATTGCCAATGATGGTTTTTCCGCCTATCATTACACCACCTGCAAACAAACACATCTTTCCAACCACCACACCGTGACCAATATGTATATGATTATCCATTTTGGTTCCCTCTCCTATAATGGTATCTCCACTCACTCCTCGATCGATGGTTACACAGGCACCAATTTCTACATCGTTGTGTATAATGGTTCTTCCACAACTGATCAGTTTATCGAAATGTGTTTTCCTGTTTTTAAAATAAAATGCATCCGCTCCAATAACCGTGTTTGCGTGAATAATTACATTATCTCCAATGATGGTGTTATCATAAATAACAACATTGGGATGGATAATACAATTTTTTCCGATGATACAATTATTACCTAAATATACACCCGGAAACAATATTGTGCCCTCGCCTACAATGGAGTTATCTGCAATATTTTTTAAGGAAGGATTAAAGGGGGAAAAATGTTTTACCAGTTTTACATAATCGCGAAAAGGATCGTCGGAAAACAATAATCCTTTTCCTTCCGGAACAGGAACCTCTTTATTAATAATGACAAAAGTTGCTGCACTTTTTAAAGCTTTATCGTAATACTTTGCAAAATCTACAAATGTTAAATCCCCGGCAACAACCTTGTGTATTTCATTAATTCCGGTAATTAAATCGGCGCCCTTCCCTGCAAATGTACAATTGAGAGATGCGGCACAATCCTGTAAGGATATTGGGTCTTTTAATTGCATGGTACAAAGGTAAGTATGTTCATAATAACTTCTACTTACTCATTATGGGTAATATTTTCTATATGCTGCGCATCTGTTAGGCGTTGTAACCCATGATTCCGCCACGGGTATGCTTTTTGACTATGTTTAAGTAAAAAGAATTATGAAAAATATATACTTAATTTTCACCTGCTTGTTAATTAGTGTCATTGCCAATGCACAGAATAACACATTAAAACTAAACGGAATTGATTTAATTTGCTCCGTTGTTGATGACTTTTCTGCAATAAACCAAACAAATAATAGTGTAGATGTAATTTGGTCACCATCTCCCTCCGCTATTTCACATACCGTGAGTTATCGCTTATTATCTGATTCAGTAACCTATGCAGTAAGTATTGCCGAGGACAGTCTCGCGAGTATTTATGCATTGGATTCCTGTTCAGGATATGAATTTTTTATTACGACTGTTTGTGCCGATTTTGAACAATTAGAATCTGTGCACGACACCTTTTATACACGTTGTGATACATTGGATGTGGGTATAAATCTGCAAATTGTTAAATCGCAATTACTATTTTATCCAAATCCAACTTCCGGTGTTATAAGTATCAACTTAACTGAGCCTGTTTATGGCGATTTGGTATTAAAGATTTACAATAATATGGGTATTATTCAAGAGCAACACATCTATGTATTAAACGGCGAAAGTCGATTAGTAAATCTTGATAAGTTGAATGTGCAAACAGGGACAAATTATTTTACCTTGTGGTATAACGGTAAAATTGAAACAGGGCAAATTTTGGTAATTAGATAGAGAGTCGGGTTATATTATTAATCCTTAAATTTGCGCCCGATATGAAACAAACTGCTCTTACTCAACTGCATAAGGACCTCGGCGCTAAAATGGCGGAGTTTGCAGGTTATGAAATGCCAATTGTTTACTCCAGTCAGGTAGAAGAACACAACAGGGTGAGAAATACGGTTGGTGTTTTTGATGTGAGTCACATGGGTGAGTTTGTGCTGAAAGGTGCTGGAGCAGCGGCTTTGATACAAAAGGTGACTTCCAATGATGTATATGTTTTATCGCCCGGAAAGGCACAATACAGTTGTTTGCCGAATGAAACCGGCGGAATTGTTGACGATCTTTTAGTGTATCATTTGGAAGATGGTAATTATATGCTGGTTGTAAATGCCGGAAATATTGAAAAAGACTGGAATCATATAAAAAAATACAATACCGAAGGTGTGGAAATGATCAATATTTCCGACAACACCAGTTTATTGGCCGTTCAGGGTCCGAAAGCATTGGAAACACTGCAAAAACTTACCGATGTTAATCTATCGGAAATCGCTTATTACACCTTTACTAAACATAAGTTTGCCGGAGTCGGCAATGTAATTATTTCTGCTACCGGATATACCGGAGCAGGCGGCTTCGAGATCTATTTTCCGAAAGAACATTCATTGGAGATCTGGAATAAAATATTTGAAGCGGGAAAAGAATTTGATATTCAGCCTATAGGACTTGCTGCCAGAGATACTTTGCGACTAGAAATGGGATTTTGTTTGTATGGAAATGATATTGATGATACCACGTCACCTTTGGAAGCGGGTTTGGGATGGATCACTAAACTAAAGGCAGCAAACAACGATTTTATAGGAAAAGACAAGATCGTAGCCGGAAAAGAAGCAGGATTTACCCGAAAACTGGTTGGTTTTGAAATGGTGGACAGAGGAATTCCACGCCACGATTATCCTATTGTAGATGAAAATAACATTGTGATCGGCAAAGTTACTTCCGGCACACAAAGCCCTAGTTTGAACAAGGCGATTGGGTTGGGATATGTAACTTTGGAAAAATGTGCCCTTGATTCCGAAATTTTTATAGATATTCGCCAAAAACCCGTGAAAGCCAAGGTGGTAAAGATTCCATTTTTGACTAACAATTAAGCTGCAAAATTCGTGAAAACGATATTTGCTTAAAATATGGCAAACACACAAAGCGACACTAGACCCATAGTTGAAGTATGTCTTACTCCGGCTTTATGGTATCAGCATGATCCTACCGATAAAAATGTAGTAGTGATCGATATTATTCGTGCTACTTCTACTATTGCATCAGCTATACATCACGGCGTTAAAAAAATGATTCCGGTACAAACTGTGGAAGAAGCAAACACCTATTTAGAAAAAGGATATTTGGTTGCCGGCGAAAGAGATGGAGTGAAAATTCCACATTTTCATTTCGGGAATTCCCCTTTTGAATTTATGGGTGATGAAGTAAAGGGAAAAGAAATTATTCATACTACTACAAACGGAACGCGTTGTGTATTAATGAGCAAGGGTGCAAAAAATATTGTGGCGGGAAGTTTTGTTAATCAGGAAGCAATATTTAACTGGATAAGAAATGAAAAACGCAATACCATTTTATTTTGCGCCGGTTGGAAAGATCATTATGTAATGGATGATGCACTTTTTGCCGGAGCAGTTGTTCGTGAACTGGCCGAAGAATTCAGAATTGTTGACGACTCCACCTTAAGCACAAAATTATTATATCGTTACGTGCGCGAAAACATGTTGCGCACCATAAAACAAGCAACACACTTTAAACGATTGGCGCGACTCGGCATCGAAAACGATATTAAATTCTGTATGAGTAATCCTGAATACGATGTGGTACCGATATTTGATGGAGAAGGATTTGTGAAATTGTGAATTATTTTATTCAAAATATTCCATCCATATATACCAGATTAAAAAAATTACTACATTTTTTTAACTCTGCGAACCCTGCACCTCTGCGCACTCAGCGGGAGAAAATTTAATTAACCCAGATTAAGCATTAGAATTCATACCACATTGTTTTTTGTAATAAAATCAGATGCTTCAAGCCAATAACATGCCCTTTCAAATTGCATGCTAATCAGGGTCAATATTAAAAGTTGGGGACAATCCTCTATTCCAAGGAAAGTTTTCTAT
>CAZXBG010000155.1:0-8224 GCA_964638865.1 uncultured Chitinophagales bacterium
AAATAAAAAAGGGCCCTGAAGTTACAACACCTCAAAACCCTTCTCTCACTAAGTGGGAACACTTGGATTCGAACCAAGGACCCTCTGCTTGTAAGGCAGATGCTCTAAACCAACTGAGCTATGCTCCCTATATTTTTCAGCTCTAAACCTCCCGATGGCTATCGGGATGAGCTATGCTCCTTACCATTTTTAGTAAAGTTGATGTAATTTCTATCACACCCTCCCTAAAAAGAGAGTGCAAAGATATAAGCCTGTGTCCAATTTTCAAATTTTGTCCACAGTTTTCTCATATTTTATATGGTGAGTGCGTTAGATAGCGGTATTAACTTTGAATGTGCAGGAAAATATAACAGAAACAAACCTCCCAAACCCCACGCCGCCGCCGAAAAAACGGAAGAAAATAACGAAATATATTTTCGTGACCCTAGGCTGTTTGGTTGGATTTATCCTGCTTTCAGCCATTCTTATTCCACTTTTGTTTGAAAAAAGGATCAAAGAACTTTTTATTAAGGAGTTGAATAAGGGTTTGGCAACTGAAATTACCATAAAACAAGAGGATATCAATCTTAGTTTGCTCAAAAACTTCCCGGAAGCATCAGTGGTATTTAATAATATCGGGATAAGGGAGAGTGTTCCAAATTCAAAAAAGAACTTTTTAGAGGCAAAAGAAATCAGTTTATTGTTCAATGTGATGAATATACTGCGCGGCAATTACAATATCAAGAATATCATTGTCACAGATGGGTATTGTCATCTTATTACAGATAAAAAAGGTGCTGTCAACTATAAATTCTGGAAAGAGAGTGCAGATACCACTTCAGAGGCCTTTTCTGTGAATCTCGAAAAGGTGGACTTCTCCAATATTGATTTTCAATACCTCGATTTTAAAAATAACCAGGATATTTCTTTGGTATTGCACGATTGTAAAATGGTTGGTAATTTTTCCTCAGATAATTATATTCTGGAAGTTAACGGAGACCTGCTGTCTAAAAGAATTAAAGTTGGAGGTTCCAATTATCTGGTGAATAAAGAAACTTTGTTAGACACAAAAATGACCGTGGATGTTAAAAATGATACCTATACTTTTCAGGAAGGAAAAGTGGTGATCGATAACAATACTTTTGCGCTGAATGGTTCTATCAAGTTATCCGGCGAAGATTATTATGATCTTGCTGTTTTAGGTGAAAAAATTAATCTGGAAGGATTACTTTTATTATTACCGGGTTCAGTTTCCTCTAATTTGAATGTATTAAAAAGTAAAGGCAATATTAATTTTTCTACCACAATTAAAGGGAATTACACAAAAACCAAAACTCCTGCCATCAATATAAAATTTGATGTCAAAAACGGAAGTTTAGCCCACAATAAATTTGGCGGAGAATTAAAATCCATCAATTTTACCGGAACTTATTCTAATGGTGAACAACACAATGGAAGCACCTCCTATATTTTAGTGAAGGATTTTTCTGCCAAACAGGGAAACAATCCGGTAACGATGAAACTGGAATATAAAAACTTTAAAAATCCCACCATCGATATGCAATTGGATGGAAATTTTCCGGCATCCATTATTATTCCACTTGCAATTCCGAATGCCAGTGATGTAGAAGGCGAGATTGCACTTAATAATATCAATATTAAAGGGAATATTAAAACTCTTTCCTCAGAAGCATATACTTCGCAACCAACAGGGAATATTACTTTCAATAATGTCGCCTTTGTAGTTAACGAGGAAAAGGTAATCATTCCCGGAGGTTCGGCATTGGTTGCCAATAACGAAATAATTTTTAATAATCTGAATGGATCTTTTGCCGGCTCCGACCTTAAAATAAATATGCAGGTAAACAACTGGATACAAAATGTTTTTCCTTCTGAAATAAAACCTGCGCTCAATATCAATGGCAGTATTTCTTCCGATAAAATAGAACTGAATAGACTTATGGCAGCTTTCGGAAGTGAAGGAAAATCCGAAACTATTGCCAAAACTGAAGTTGTAGCTGAACAAATTAATAGCGATACAAAATATAATTTCAGCGGTTTTATCGACCTAACCTGTAAAGAATTTATTTACAATAAAATTATTTTCAACAATATTACAGCCGGATTAAAACTTGCTCCCGGATTATTAATTGTAAACGAATTAAAGGGCAATGCAATGGATGGATATTTTAATTTTAATGCAACATTCAGAGAAATAGTTAACGGCGATATTTATTTACAAACCTCCGGAACCATCACCTCCATTGATGTTGCGCAACTGTTTTATCAATTCGACAATTTTGATCAAACCACACTTACCAATAAAAACATCAAAGGAAATATTACGGCTAATATTTACGATGTTTCTATAACCTGGAATAAAGATTTTGTAATTAATGAAAATTCAATATACACTTTGTGTGATATGAAAATTGAAAATGGAGAACTCATCGATTATAAACCGCTCGAATCGCTTTCAGCCTTTGTAGATATTAAAGATCTGAAACATATCACTTTCTCCACACTCGAAAATAAAATTGAAATTAAGGACCGGGTGATTAATCTTCCGGCAATGCAAATAAAATCATCTGCTGTCGACCTTTATATGAGTGGAAAACATACCTTTGATGATGGTATTGATTACCAGTTCAAATTGAGCCTTGCCGATATTATGGTGAGGAAATTTTTGGGCGGCAATAAACAAAAAGATAATTATGAGGAGGATGCGGAGGGCGGAGTCAATATCTTTGTATCCATGACTGGAACAGTAAACGATCCCATACTTAAATACAATAAACGTGAAGCAAAACAAAAACTAAAAGAAAGCGGAGTGGAAGATCAGCGTTTTATTGATATCTTTAAAAAAGATCCGGAGGAAGAAATGTTTAAACAAAACGAACTTGTTCCCGATAAGAAGCCTAAAGAAACAGAAACAGTGGAACCGGAGTTTATTGAGTTTGAAGAAGACGGGGGGTGAATGGTGGGCAGTGAGCAGTGAGCAGTTTGTAGAACCGAGCGGATTTGTATGCAGGAAAATTTTGGGCAATCAAAATGAGTTATGAGTAATGAGTTATGAGTAATGAGTTATGCCCGCCCGGATGACCTCGGTCGGACGGGAGTTAGGAGTTTTGCTCCCCGTTTGTTGGAAAGTTATGATAATGGCAAAAACATTAACCTCCAATGATAATTTAAACCGGAACTGCCTACCGGCAGGCAGGCTCACGATTCACGATTCTATTGAAAATTAACAAATTGAAAATAATTAATGAATATCTACGAAAGAAAATATAGATGGAAATTAATATTAGTGCTTTCTGCATTGTTAATTGTTGCTGCTACATTAATTTATACCGATAATCTCGCCGGCAAATTAGCATCGGAAGAAAAACAAAAGGTTGCGCAAATTGCTGATGTATATCATTATATTGCAACTGCAACCGATATTACAGATTATGGTTTTTTGGTAGAATTAATACAGGCAAATAAAACAGTTCCTATTATCTCTACGGATAATGATGGAAATATTGTTGCTTATTTGAATTTAGATACCGCAAAAGTTGCCGAAGACAGCTCCTATTTAAATCGGCGATTGGAAGAAATGAAAGACTTTGCAGAACCTATTAAATTGGAAATCAGCGGCGGAATTTATCAATATGTATATTACAAACATTCTGTATTATATACGCAGCTTTTATATTATCCGTATGTGCAACTAATCATTATTGCCGCATTCTTAATTGTGGCATATACTTTATTTAATACTGCCCGTAAATCGGAGCAAAATCGGGTATGGGTTGGAATGGCGAAAGAAACTGCACATCAACTCGGCACTCCAATTTCTTCTCTCGTTGCCTGGATAGAATATCTGCAGGAATCACCTGCCATGGAAGGTAAAAAGAATATTGTGGAAGAAATGGATAAGGATGTGCAACGACTCGAATTAATTGCCGATCGTTTTTCTAAAGTAGGTTCACAACCTGACCTTACGGAAAGAAGTTTAATTGTTGAATTAAATAATTCCATAGATTATATAAAACACCGTTCTTCTAAAAAGGTAATTTTTGATTTTCAATATATTTCACCCGACATTCCTGTAAAAATGAATCCCATTCTATTTAATTGGGTGATAGAAAATGTTTTAAAAAATGCACTGGATGCAATTGATGGCAGCGGTGATATTAAAATAGAAGTAACAGAAGAAAAAGACATTGCAATAATTGATATCACCGATTCCGGAAAAGGAATTCCCCGCTCTAAACAAAAAACCGTTTTTGAACCCGGTTACAGCACGAAAAAAAGAGGTTGGGGATTAGGTCTCACCTTAGCGAAAAGAATTATGGAGAGTTATCATAATGGGAAAATATTCGTTAAATATTCTGTTCCGGGAAAGGGCACCACGTTTCGCATTATCATTCCGAAAGCAGGATGATGGGAAAGATTTTCAATTTGGTAATTGTCAATTTGGTAATTGAAGCGTTGCCGTGAGCTAGAGAATTAACACTCAATCATCAATGTATTTAAATTATCAAATTGGAAATTTCTAAATTGTAAATGTTCTAGATTTTCAATTTGGAAATTTCCAATTTGGTAATTGAAGAGTTCCAGTGAGCTAGAGAATTAACATCCAATAATCAATGCATTTAAATTACCAAATTGACAACAACCTTCATCTCCCCCCTGCCAAGTCAAGTATCTCCAAATACTCCCTCTCCGTTACCGGCGAAACCGACAACCTGCTTATCCGCACCAAAGGCATTGTTTCCAGCGATTTTTCTGCCTTTATTTGTTTGAGTGTGACAGGATTTTTTAATTTTTTATCGGCTCGTACATCCACTGCATACCATTCACCTTCCGTTGCGGTGGGATCTAAATATGCTTCTTTAATTACCGTTGCAATTCCAACCACCGCACTTTCTCCCCCACTGTGATAATATAAACATACATCTCCTTTTTTCATCGCACGCAAATGAATCCGCGCAGCATAATTTCTAATTCCTGTCCATGCAGTTTTTTTCTCATTAGCAAAAGTTTCCCAACTGTACGTTTCAGGTTCTGATTTTATTAACCAATAATTTAATGACATCATTTTTATTTAAAGCAAAGTTAACAAGGTTTGACCTGAATTCTGCGTTGAAAATTTGTCAAATTGTAGCGTCGCAAAATTTTGCACCGCTACAATTTGACAAATTTTCATAGGATAGGACATCAATTCCCAAAAAAAAATCCCGCCAAAAAAATCGGCGGGATTTAAAATGAATATTAAAACCAATTATTCTTTAGTAGTTTCATCAGTTTCTGTTGTTTCCGTTTCCTCTTTGGATTCTTCTTTAACAGGTTCTGATTTTGCTGCTTTAGGTTCTTTGGCTTTTTTCTCGGCTTTGGCAGATGTTTTTTCATCCTGTTCCATTTGCTCTTTCAATTGAGAAAGAACATCCAGTTCACCAAGTGTGGTTTTTTCTAAACCTTTTTGCACTTTATTAAGCTGAGTTTTTCCTTTTTTATCATCGCGTTTACGAGTCTTATCCTGCTCACGACGTTCCTCATCCTGATTATCTCTCAGGAATTTAGAATGTGATACAAGAATGCGTTTATCGTTGCGATCAAATTCTATCACTTTAAATGATAACATTTCCTCTACTGCCGCAGTGCTACCATCTGCTTTTTCAAGATGTTTATTTGGAGCATATCCTTCCAAACCATAAGGTAAAGAAACAACAGCACCTTTATCATCTTTGCGGATAATAGTTGCATCGTGAATAGAACCAACAGGGAATACATTTTCAAAAGTATCCCAAGGATCCTCTTCAATTTGTTTATGACCGAGGCTTATCTTTCTGTTTTCCTCATCAATTTCCATGATGATAACATCCAGATTTTCGCCGATCTTCACATATTCTGCAGGGTGATTTAAACGTTTAATCCAGCTCAGGTCACTAATGTGAACCATACCACCAACATTTTCATCCAACTCCACAAATACACCGTAGTTTGTAATGTTTTTCACCAAACCTTTATGGCGACTTCCAATTGGATATTTGTCTTTAGCGCTCTTCCAAGGATCTTCCGACATTTGTTTCACCGACAACGACATTTTGCGTTCTTCGCGGTCGAGTGTTACCACTTTTGCCTCAAATTCCTGATTAACGGTAAAGAATTCTTTACTGTTAATTGGTTGATTGCTCCAGGTAATTTCTGAAACGTGAATCAAACCCTCAACACCAGGTTGAATTTCTAAGAAAGCACCGTAATCTTCAATGTTAACAATCTTACCTTTAACAATACTGCCAACTTCAATAGTGGCATCCAGAATTTCCCAAGGATGCGGAGTAAGTTGTTTCAAACCTAAAGAGATACGTTTTTTGTTATCATCGAAATCGAGTACAACCACATTTAATTTCTGGTTCATCTGCAACACTTCATTCGGATGATTGATTCGTCCCCATGAAATATCCGTGATATACAATAAACCATCCACGCCACCAAGATCGATAAATGCACCAAAATCGGTAATGTTTTTGATCGTTCCTTCCAACACCTGGCCCTTCTCGAGTTTACCGATAATTTCCTGACGTTGCGTTTCAATATCACTTTCAATCAATGCCTTATGCGATACTACAGCATTCTTAATGGTCTCGTTGATCTTCACCACTTTAAATTCCATTTTCTTGCCTACATACCCATCATAATCCGTAATCGGTTTAACATCAATCTGCGAACCCGGTAAAAATGTTTCAATTCCAAATACTTCCACAATAAGTCCGCCTTTGGTTTTGCTAATAATGTTACCTGTAACAATAACTTCATTTTTGTAAGCATCCACAATTTTCTCCCAGGCCTTCATCATTTTCGCGCTCTTACGGCTCAAATTCAGTTGCCCTTTTCCATCTTCTTTACTTACAACATACACCTCTACTTCCATTCCAACTTTCAGTTCTTCCAAATCGCGAAACTCCGTTTTTGAAACAAGTCCGTCGCTTTTGTAACCTACATTTAGAATTACATCAGAATCTGTTAAACCAACAATTGTTGCATTAATAATCTCGTTATCGTTAAGAGTTTTAAAAGTGCCCTCATACGTAACTTCCATTTGATCACTGTCCTCTTTCGAATAAGTAATGCGATTGCGTTTGTCAACACCCCAATCAAAATCGTCGTGCGCAGTAGCTACTGTTTCTTCTACTACATTTTCAATCGGTACAGGGGTTTCGTTTACGGTTTCCACTACAGCTTCGGTAGTTTCCGTGTTTTGTGAGTCTTCCAACTCAGGTAGTTCTTGGTTATCCAAGGTAATAATTTTAAAAAGGTGAAATAAATTTTCCGGCCCAAACCGAAACCCACTGTTATCCGCCATTCAGCGGCAAAACAAAGGGAGTGCGAAGATAAGATATTTTTATGAGAAATGCCGATAGCTATTGGCATAATGCAACATTTCCATTAAAACTACGTATAACGGGTTGAAGCAACACACTTTGCCGTTCTTTCGCAGCTCCACGCGCTTTTCGCTACAACTCCTCTCCGCCTCACGGCGTATGCGGGGTTTCCGCTACAATCGCGGCTATAAAAAAAGGGTACGGCGTTTTTTCGTTACCTCGCAAAACAGCCTCCACACCAAAAAGTAAATCTCCTAAAAAATTTTAGTTTTGGGTATTCAGATACACCTTTACGTACTCTGTATCAGCAGTAATTTTTACCAGAAATATATAATCTATCGCATCAGTATGTTCAAATTTGTAAACTTTATAACCTTCCACTTCTTTTACATAATCCTTTTCCAGTTCAGTAACCATTTTCGAAAAAAGAGAAATATTGTTCGATCCAATATTGTATACAATTTCTACTGCATCCGTTTTTTTAGTTACAAAACAAAAGCCATCCTTGGTTCCGGTTTTACTTTCGCAGGTATAACTGATGCCCAAATCGCCAAAATCGTCGCGTACCTTTGTAATCAGTTTCATTCCCCTCTCCCAGTCGCCTAGCGTCATGGTAAACATTCCGGCAATATTTGTTGCAGAAATTAATGGGTATACATTTCCCTCCTCAGTAGTAGTTCTGCTAATGCGCTGAGCTTCTGCCGAAAATATGGTTCCTAAAAATAACAGAAGAATTTGTATGTGCTTCTTCATAAGTGTGTGGTGTTTTAATGGTATAAAGTTAATGCCCATTTGGAAATATGCAAAGTGGAGTTGGAAACCAGTGCGCAGGGTTGGCAAAAAATTTACTAGCAGGGTTCGGCAGTCCCGTAAAA
>CAZXBG010000156.1:0-8159 GCA_964638865.1 uncultured Chitinophagales bacterium
TCCAACCCTATCTCCATTTAACAACCAAAACAAACTTCGGCTGTTTATTCGTGCACCTGCCCGACGACTTTGGCTGTTTATTCGTAGCTCCAATTTAAAGTAAAAAATGTGAAACTCCGAATGTTTCCACCCAAAATTTCACATCTATTGTGTAGGATTAGTGCCGGGACAAGATTCGAACTTGCACACCCTTGCGGGAGATAGAGATACTTGCCTCCCTAAAAGACAATAATACTGTAAACCCTCCCATTAGATAAAATTTGTCCATTTGAACAATTTTAGTAAATTTACATATGCAAAACATCAAAGATATTATTTCAATTGACCCTGAAACACTTGGTGGGCAACCTGTTTTTAAAGGTACCCGCGTACCAGTAGATTCTTTGTTCGATCATCTTGAAGAGGGTATTAACCTTGATGAGTTTCTTGCCGACTTTGATACCGTTTCTAAAGAACAAGCAATCGCGGTATTAGAAATAGCTGGTAAACTACTTTCCTCTAACATTGGTGAATTATATGCGATTGCTTCTTGATGAGAACTTACCCAAAAGGCTAAAAAAGGATTTTTCAGGACACGAAATATTCACGATCAGGGAACGCAATTGGAATGGTTTAAAAAACGGAGAACTTTTAAAACTACTTTTAGCCAATAATATTGATGCCTTGCTTACTTACGATAAAAATTTACAGCATCAACAAAATTTTAAAACTTATCCAATAACAGTTTTTGTTTTAAGTGCAAGAATTAATACCTATTCAGAATTGACAAAACTCACTCCAAAAATATTGGTGCTTTTAAATGAGCCGCTAATTATCGGCGCGATTGAAATAAAATAATTTTTTACCTTATCTTTTCGACTAAGTTTACCACACATTTAATTATCAATTTATAAAAAAACTAGTGATTACTTCGGAGTAATTAATTTGCCTTTTATAAAAAATGTGAAACTCCGAATGTTTCCACCCAAAATTTCACATCTATAGTGTAGGATTAGTGCCCGGGACAAGATTCGAACTTGCACACCCTTGCGGGCGCCAGCCCCTCAAGCTGGTATGTCTACCAATTTCACCACCCGGGCGAAGCACAAAGGTAATTGACAATTGATAATTGACAATTGATAATGAGAAAATTATTTACACCCCCCTAAGTTTTTTGGTCTTAATTGAAGCCTAATTGTGAAGCGGAGGCTAAATATCAGGTTGACTCCCATTGTCAATTGTCATTTATCAATTACTACTTAAATCTCGGATGAAACTGTATCAACGTTGCTCTTAAGAACTCTCTGTCAAGGTGCGTATAGATCTCTGTAGTTGTGATGGATTCGTGGCCGAGCATTACCTGAACGGCGCGTAAGTCGGCACCTCCTTCAATAAGATGCGTGGCAAAACTGTGGCGAAAAGTATGTGGAGAAATCGATTTTTTTATTCCGGCCTTTTCAGCAAGTTCTCGCAACAACATAAAAATATAAACCCGGGTGAGTTTTTTGCCTCTTCGGTTCAAAAAAACATGATCCTCAAAACCTTTTTGAACATTTAGGTGATTTCGGACAGTGGTTTTATATATCTCGATGTATTTTAATGCACTGTCGCCAATGGGAACCAATCGCTCCTTATCGCCTTTTCCTCTTACTTTAATATATCCGCCATCAAAAAATATATCAGAAACTTTAAGTTCTACCAGCTCCGTTACACGCAATCCACAGCTGTATAATGTTTCATAAATTGCTTTATTGCGCTGCCCTTCCGGTGTGCTCAGATCTATGGCGTTTATAATTGCAGTAATATCCTCATAACTTAAAGTATCGGGCAGTTTTCTTTTTAATTTTGGCAGTTCCAATAATTGCGAAGGATCCGTATTAATATGATCTTCCATCAATAAAAATTTAAAAAATGCGCGAATTCCGGAAACGATTCGCGCCTGCGACTTATCATTTAATCCCATTTCATATAAAAAAAGGAGAAATCCTTCCAGATGTTTTCTTTCCATTAATTCGGGCGCAGTAGTATTATTTTGGGTGGAAAGAAATTGTACCAGTTTATTGATATCCCGCAGATATGCCTCCACAGAGTTTGGCGACAAAGATCTTTCCAATTGAAGATATGTTTTAAATTCCTTTATTGCCGACTCCCAATTCACGGTGAAAAGTTACTTCCATTAAAACGAACGTTATGTTTGTTTATACTATTTCGTTTTGTGAATAATCGTAAATTTGTCCACTAATGAAAATCTGCATCATCAACGGACCCAACCTCAACCTTTTAGGAACAAGAGAGCCTGAAATATATGGAAGCACCACATTTGAGGATTATATGATCACACTGAAACAAAAATTTTCCAATGTTGAATTATCATATTTTCAAAGTAACTGGGAAGGCGGAATTGTAGATAAATTGCATGAGGTTGGTTTTATTTACGATGGAATAATAATCAATGCCGGCGCATATTCCCATACTTCTATTGCAATAGCAGATGCAATTTCAGCGATAAAAACACCTGTGGTGGAAGTGCATATTTCTAATACATTCGCCCGTGAGGAATTTCGCCACAACGATGTATTAACTGCAAAATGTAAAGGTTTAATTGTTGGGTTGGGGTTAGAGGGATATACGCTTGCGGTAAATTTTTTCTTAAATTCCTGATTTTACAAATCGGTAAATTTTTTCTTTTTTCTTATAAAATGTTGCCAGACCACAGATCCGGAATAATATCCCTTTTGTCGTACTCTGCCCGGATTAATTCTCACTCTGTGATATAATCTCCAATTATCGAATCGTTTTTTGAATTGCAGTGGCAACGATAAAAAGAAATGCCAATCCGCTCTGAAAATTGCAAAAGCTTCTTGCCATTTTCGCTGTAATAAGGCTTTTATAAAGGCTATATTATCTAACAATATCCTCGCCGGTATTTTCCATATTAACTCATAGGATTCATAATTTTTGAACTGCATGAATAAATTATTCCTGAAGTTGAGATATATTTTATGCGGATTATCCTTTGGCAAACTTCCGCCACCAACATGATAAACAGTTGACTCGGGAACATACATAATTTTATATCCGGCTCTTTTGAAGCGCCAACAGAGGTCCACTTCCTCCATGTGTGCAAAAAAATCGGGATCAAATCCTTTAAACCTTTTATAAAGATCAGCACGAACAAAAAATGCTGCACCACTTGCCCAGAATATCTCGTCTGAAGTTTGATATTGCAATTCATCTTTTTCCACCGATTCGAATATTCTTCCTCTACAAAATATAAATCCTAACTTATCAATATATCCTCCCGCAGCACCTGCATGTTCAAATAAATGTTTGTCGTGAAAAGCTAAAATTTTAGGTTGAGAAGCAGCGATATTTACATCCGTTTCCATTAATTCGATCAATGGTTCCAAACAATTTTCGGTGAGTTCTACATCCTGATTCACTAAAAAATAATAATCGGCAATAACTTCTTTTAATGCGATATTATATCCTTTTGCAAATCCTTCATTTGTTTTGATGGTAATTATTTTAATGGAAGGATAATTTTTTTGAAGAAATACAACGGAATTGTCAGAAGACGCATTATCTGCAACATAAATATCTATTGGCTGGTATTTTAATTGCGTTACAGACGGTAAAAATTGTTCAAGGAATTTCTCCCCGTTCCAGGAAAGGATCACTAAAGCAACAACGGGTTTATACAGAATATCTTCCTGAAGCATGCACAGGTAAAGATATGTTAAAATTCATACATATCAACTGCCCTGTAACCCCCAACCTTATCCTCCACTGTTTCATTATCGAAATTCAATACCTCCGATGGAGAGGCAACATTCTCGTAAAGTTTGATCTTCCAGCGCGCATCGCGCAATTCGCCGCGAGCATTGGAATGCATGAGGATATAGTCGTTTGAAACCATGGTTGGCTCATAAAATGCAAAACCGATATTGGTTTGTTTATCGGGCAAAGTGGTATAAAACCATATTTCATAGGGATAAGAGCCCGCCTCGTTTACAGCAGTTACAACGTCATAAGGTGCGCCATACTGCAAGTAAACTCTTCCCCTGTCTGTTTTATATCCGGGCCTGGAAGGAGTTCCGAAACTTTCGTTCGCAGATTTTACAAGTTCGAGATATTTGAGCCATTCTTTATAGGGCTCCTCTGCATTTCTCTCCACCCAAAAATTATATAAAACCTTTTTTTTCAATTCCGGATCAACGCGCGGACTTACCGATTCAATGAGATTGAGATCCGAAGTGCTTGCTCTGGGTTTAATTACATCCAGAAAATAATCAAGTTGTTCTTCGGTATAAACATCAGCAAAGGTTCCGGTGGTGTTAATCATTTTTATATTTTCCCATGCATTAATTGCACCATAGTTTGCTCGCTGAATAAATACTTTTTTTTGTGTGACTAATTCATTTTTTTTATTTTTTACTTCGACCAATAAATTATAGTTTCCACCCGGCAGATCGGTGATATCAATTTCCTTAATAAAAGAAACCACAGGCTGCACATTTAATTTACTGTATTGAAAAAATTCCTGATTTAATTCGTCAGTAGCTGAATTTTTAATAGAATAGGTTACCATAAATTGGTCATCGGTCAGATATTTATCTGCATTATATATCTCTCCATAAAATATAATCGATTTTTTTTCAGAGGAGAAAAAATTTATCGGATAAGGTTGTAATTCCAATCCATTTTTTGTGAAATTATTTTCCTGTGAAGTGGTTTTATACGATTCTACAAATTGTATATCAGATATTTGCACAGCACTTTCTACAAATGCAGTGAACACTTCTGTAGAGGTAAAGAAATTATTAGGATCATTCACATCTATCACCTTAACCTCCACAGAAACAGTTGTATTTGGAATAAATAAACGTTTCTGATCCATTATGCTGAAATTGATATCAGCAGTATCGTAAACAACAGGAGTATTGAGCTGATATTTGTCGAAATTCAAAACCTTGCTGCCTTCAACAATCAGGATTTGCACTTCCACTGCTCCGCTATACCCTCTCGGTTTTTTAGATAGATATGTTATCGCATTTGCCCCGGCAATTAAATAGGTTTCCACATAAGCCCCTTCGCCCGGAAGCATGAACATACATGATCTTACCGTAGTATTTTCTGCTAAAGTTTGGGAAAAAGATGCACTTGCCGATAAAAATATCGCTACAGATAAAACAAATAATTTTTTCATAGAACGAAATTTATGTTAAAATTACAGTTTCTTTAGTTTACCCGATAATTTTAGTATCATATTAATGTCAGAAAAAGGAGCAAATTCCATCTTAATTGAACCGCATTATCTACCAGGTATTTCCTGGGTGCTTCAGGTTGCTCAGTACGACACTGTCTATCTGGACGTAAGCAGCAATTACGTGAAAGCAAGTTATAGAAACCGATGCAGGGTATTGAGCCCCAACGGAGTGTTAACACTCAGCGTACCTTTGGCTAAAGCAAACGGCAACAGGGATACCATGAAAACTGTTAAAATTTCTTATGAAGAGGATTGGCAAAAAATTCATTGGATGACGCTGATGAGCTGCTATCGTCGCTCCCCTTATTTCGAATTCTTTGAAGATACATTGGCACCTTATTATCAAAAAAAATACGTTTTGTTAATTGATCTTAATTACGATTTGCTGAAACTCCTGTTTAAAATATGTAAAGTGAGAACTGAAATCCGATTCACGGAACAGTATATCGAACCCGGCACTGCAGGATTTGATGATTTTAGAAATATTATCACCCCAAAGTTTAATAATCCATTAAAAATACAATTGCCAAAATATCCACAGGTATTTTCTGACCGATTTGATTTTTTTAGCGATCTTAGTATGATAGATCTTATATTTAACGACGGAAAAATAAATTTAGCCAAATTATAAAATAACGCAAATGAAAAAATTTATTGTACTACTATTATTATCAGCAGCCATCCAACAACTTTCTGCGCAACAACCTGCATTTATAACCGATAGTCTCGATGCCTATATTCAGCGGGAAATGGAAAGATGGAAAATACCAGGCATGGCCGTTGCTATTGTAAAAGATGGCAAAACTGTTGTTTCTAAAGGTTATGGCGTTTCTGATATAGAAACAAAACAGAAAGTGGATGAAAATACGCTTTTTATGATTGCAAGTAATACAAAATTATTTACCGGAACTGCACTTGCAATGTTGGCAAATGATGGAAGATTGTCGCTGGAAGATAAGGTTGTAGATTTTTTACCCTATTTCAAAATGCACAATGAAACTTTAACACCGATGGTGACCGTAGAAGATATTTTATCTCATCGTTTAGGTTTTGAAACCTTTCAGGGCGATTTTTTTAATTGGGGAAATAATGTAACGCGTAAAAGAATAATAGAGAATATTGGTAACAATGAAGCAGTATATGATTTTCGCGATACTTGGGGTTATTGTAATGCCGGTTTTGTTACTGCAGGGGAAATAATTCCGGCGGTAACGGACACGAGTTGGGATGATTTTATTTTACATCATTTTTTTATTCCTATGGAAATGAACCGCTCTTCTACAACGTATGAAAAAATTGTTGCGGATAAAAATGCGTGCAAAGCGTATACAATGTCGTCGGGTAAATTAGTGAAATTGCAATACGACAATTTAAATAATATTGCTGCATGTGCAAGCATTAATTCCTGTGTGAACGACATTTCGCATTGGATGATAACACAATTGGATGAAGGTAAATACAAGGGCAAGGAAATAATTTCTGAGCAGGCTATTATGGATACCCGATTTCCAAGATCGATTGTAAGTGATGGTCGTTCCGGATTATTTAAATCGCAACATTTTGATCTTTATGGATTAGGCGTTGGATTAAATGATTATGAAGGCCGCCAATTAGTTTGGCATACCGGTGGTGCCGATGGATTTGTAACCACTGTTTGTATGATACCGGATGAAGAACTCGGGATTTCGATACTGACAAATACGGATGCGAATTATTTATTTCTCGCTGCTTTGTATCAAATAATTGAAGCCTATTTTGAAATGCCCTATAGAAATTTAAGTTCCACTTTTTATAGTTTTTACGAAAGAAATGAAAAAGCTAAAGATCAGGAAATTGAGGAATGGTATACAACTGTTGCAAAAGGAGCTAAAGCTGAATTATCACTAAAAGAATATGCCGGAACTTATTACAACAGCGTTTATGGCAAAATGGAAATTAAATTAGAAAAAGGGAACCTCAATATGTATTTTGAACACCATCCTCAGTTAACAGGAAAATTGCAACTTTTAAAAGGCAATGATTTTGTATGCACTTATGATCCAATCAATTGGGGAGTTAAAGAAATACCGTTTGCAGTGGAAAATGAAGAGGTGAAATCGGTAACAATTACTATAAACGATTTTATCGATTTTATGCCTTACGAATTTATTAAAGAGGATTAAATGACAGAGGTATATTCTGCAGTTATTACTCCACCCTTTGCCATTGCTGAACCTATTAAAATATTTAAACAGGGTTTGGAATCAGTAATTGGAAAATATCCATCCTTTTATTCAGATCCTTCCATTATTTTATTTGCAGCAATGGGAGATGAAGAAAAAATAACGCAGATAGAAAAAAGAATGGAGATCATTTGCAGAAATCAGATTCCATTTACTATACATTTAACAGATTTTGATGAATTTTATAATAACCGCACCATTTTTATTTCCACCGACGAAATATCCAAAACACATTTAACAGCATTAAGAAAAAAATTATCCGCAGAAATAAAAACGGCGAAATTTGATGAAGATGTAGATTTTAACGTTGGAAAAATTCCGCATATTACCATTGCTCGAACACTAACCGAAGATCAATATCAGGTTGCGAAAAAATATTTTGCAAACAGAAAATATGAAACAACATTCGAGTGCAATTCCATCACCTGGCGAAAATTAGTGAAGACTGATGTTTATTCGAATTATGAAACAGTAAGAAGTTTTGCATTTGCAAAGAAGAATTTAAGTTTGTTTTAAGGGATGGGGAGTGATTTGCAGATGCTTGATGCGATGTTGATATAGTATTTTTTCATTGTTTTTAAGACTATTATTACAAATAATGATGCTTTAATTAATATTGATAAAAGCAATATACCTGCAGGGTTTTATTACCTCCCGACTTGTACCCACTTTTAAAGTTCAAAAATAAA
>CAZXBG010000157.1:0-8098 GCA_964638865.1 uncultured Chitinophagales bacterium
AATTGGAATTAAATTTATTTCCAAATAATTATCTGTATTTGAAAGTTTATGTTTTCCGTGTGAAGACACTGCTGGGGCGGTGTAAATTAAAAAATCTTAGTGTATAAACTACACTAAGATTCTTAAAATATTTTTAGCTCATAAAAAAATGAAATCTATTCCACAATAATCTCCTCATCACCCTTATCAAAAAATCTAAACTCCGTTAAAAAGAAATCGTCGCTTCCCATTACGTGAATTTTTTGTTTGTATTCAAAATACCATTTCCATTGTGTGCTGCGGAACCATCTTCCTTTTTTAATAAAGGCTTCCACAAATGGGTGCACAACTAATTTAATGTATTTCTGATTTTGATTATTAACGAGGTATTTAATTTTGCGTTCTATATCATCCACTAATAAAATACTGGCTTCAATTTTTCCGGTGCCGTTGCAGGTTGGGCACACTTCTGAAGTGGTAATATTTACTTCGGGGCGCACACGTTGTCGCGTAATTTGCGCTAATCCGAATTTTGATACAGGAAGTATAGTATGTTTTGCTCTGTCGTTTTCCATTGCTTCTTTCAAAGCATTGTACACCGTTCGTTTATTATCCGGATGGCGCATATCGATAAAGTCGATAATAATTATTCCGCCAAGATCGCGCAAACGCAACTGACGGGCAATTTCGCGTGCAGCTTCCATATTTACTGCAAGTGCATTTTGTTCCTGGTCACCTTTAACAGCAGTTTTATTTCCGCTGTTCACATCAATTACGTGTAATGCTTCGGTGTGTTCCACAATTAAATATGCACCGCTGTCCATATTTACTGTTCTTCCAAAAAGCGATTTAATTTGTTTGGTAACTCCGTATTGTTCAAATACTGATTTCGGATTATTATGGAAGGTTACCATTTTTTCCGTTCCCGGACTCACCTTCTTCACATAATCACGCATCTCTGTTGCAATATTTTCGTCGTTAGCAACAATATTGTTGAAAGATGCATTGAGCACATCTCTCAATAAAGTATTTGTTTTTCTGGTTTCGCTATAAACAATTTGCGGAGCCTGTAATTTTTCCAAACGTTTTGTTATCTCATTCCATTGCGCCACTAATTCATTCAGATCTTCGTGCAATTTTGGTGTAGGAACTCCTTCGGCAACTGTTCTGATTATCACCCCAAAACCTTTTGGCCTTAATTGTTCAATTACACCTTGCAGTCTTTTTCTTTCTACTGCAGAATCAATTTTTCTGGAAACGCCAACCACTTCATTAAAAGGAGTTAACACCAGATATCTGCCGGCAAGCGATAATTCGCAACTCAACCTCGGACCCTTTGTTTGAATTGGTTCTTTAATAATCTGAACAAGAATATGCTGATTTTTGGCAATAACATTGTTGATCTTCCCGGTTTTTACAATTTCGGGTTCCTTTTCAAAGTTTGCCATTTTGGAGGGATGTCCTTCCTGTGCAGCTTTTGTATATTTATAGATAGACCGGAACTGAGGATTCAGATCGGTATAATGCAAAAAAGCATCGCGTTCAAAACCAACGTCTACAAAACAGGCATTTAATCCCGGAGTAATTTTTTTCACTCTTCCGAGATAAAAATCACCCACATTAAATCTACTGCTTTGCGTGTCGCGGTGGATCTCCACAAGACGCTTATCTTCTAATAGTGCTATTTCAGCTCCGGTTGGAGTCGAATTAATAATCAGTTCCCTTTCCAAAATAAATGTTGTTGTCCCCTTTACAGGAATTATTTAATAAATTGTTTATTCCGATACTTACCGGAATTTAATGGAGGTTGGAAAATATAAAGGGTGGAAATTGTGACTTAACGCGATTTCTTTTTGTGACGGTTCTTTCTCAAGCGTTTTTTGCGCTTGTGGGTGGCCATTTTATGTCTTTTACGTTTTTTACCTGATGGCATACTAAACTTTTTTTTAATGATTTAAATTATGTATTTCAACTTCCACCTGATCAATTATGGTTTTATCGGTGGTAAGAGATTGCAATTTTTCCAGTTCTAAAACAGCTGCAGTTGTATCTTTCATGCCCAGATACGTTTGCGCCATCATATAACGGGCCTGCAAATTTAGGGAATCTTTTTGTAAAACTCCTCCAAACCTTTCCAAAGCTTTATCAAATTGACCGCTCATGACCGAAAATCTGCCTAATTCGAGGTTTACTTTGGCATTTCCCGGGTTTTGCGCATCAATTTCCCGCAATTTCATGATGCCTTCCATGGGATTATTAGTTCCGGAAACCAATACAGAGGCCTCTCCTATAGAAGCTTCCAGATCACCGGGTTTAAGTTTTAAGGCAGTTTCAAAACAATATCTGGCGCCATACACCACATTTACTCTTATATTATCATTCTGTTCAAAATCAATTAGGGTGGCTAAAGCAGCTCCTGCGGTCATATAATTTTCATAACTCTGCTCATTGTCGGCAATCTGACGCAAATAATCAGCCGATATGGAAGGTTGGCCAATTTTCAGCCACTCATCGGAAAGTTGTTTCAATAAAGCAGTTTTTGAGCCTCCATCCGACTTTTCCATATCCTCATGTATCTTGAGTAATGTTTCACTATTAGGATACTGAAGTGAGTCAACCAGTTTATCGCGCTGCAGGTCATAAACACTATTAACAGGAGGTTTGGTGCTGAAACCAAAGTAGAACAGGGTTATAATCAAAACCGCAAGCCCAACAGCCACTAAATTTCTTTTCACTTTATTATTTTATTTTGTTCTTTTTGCCATCGCGCACTCTCTGCACAAATATTTTGGCGGGTTTAAAAACAGGTATCTTCTGCTCCGGAATTTCTATTGCAATGTTCTTTTTTATGATACGACCAATCTTCTTTTTTCTGGTTTTAACAATAAAACTTCCAAAACCACGCACGTAAACATTGTTTCCTTCCGACATTGATTCTTTAATTTCTTTGCAAAAGGCTTCTACAACAACCATTACGTCCACTTTTTCAAGGCCTGTTTTTTCTGTGATGCGGTTAACGATGTCTGCTTTTCTCATAATTACGACAGTTTAGTTTGATAATCAGCACTTTAAACTACAAAATTCGGCTTTTTATTTTAAAAATATGCCATTTTTGTGAAATTTCGATCTCCGGAAATACGGTTACAATCAATTATAGGTTTGCAACAATAAAATTCCTAGAAGAATTTCAGTTATCAAGCATAGCTCCGCAAAACACATACCAGTTAAAGAACAAATTTTGTAAGATCCGGTTTAAAAGATTCAAACAAATAAGAATTTACAAATCAATTTCAAGCGATATATGTTCGTAATATTGCCTGCTAATGAGTTCAGATTTCACCAAAAGGTTATTATTGTGGTACGATACCGGCAAACGGTTTTTGCCATGGACAGAAACTAAAGATCCATATAAGATCTGGGTGAGTGAAATTATTTTACAACAAACACGCGTTGAACAGGGCACTCCTTATTATTTTCGTTTTATAAAAAAATATCCCACAGTTTTTAAGCTAGCTGCCGCGCCAATGGATGAAGTTTTAAAACTTTGGGAAGGACTTGGATATTATTCCAGAGCAAGAAATTTACATGACGCTGCACAACAAATTGTTGAAAAATATAATGGAATATTTCCGGATAATTATGCTGCGGTAATTCAGTTAAAAGGGATAGGCAACTACACCGCAAGTGCAATATTATCTTATGCATTTTCTCAACCTTATGCAGCGATTGATAGTAATGCAATTCGCATTATCACACGTTATTACGGAATTACGGAAGCAGTAGAAAACAAATCGGCTAAAACTAAAATAGAATACTATGCACAAAAATTTCTGGATAAAAAAGAGCCTGGAATATTTAATCAGGCCATGATGGATTTCGGATCATTAGTTTGCAAACCAAAAAATCCGTTGTGCAGCCAATGTGTTCAAAATAAAAATTGTTTTGCATTTAAAAATGATATGGTGGAAATGCTTCCTTTAAAGGAAAAAAAGTTGATTAGAAAAACGAGGTATTTTAATTACCTCCTGTTTATTTCCGGCAAACATATACTTATCACCAACAGAAACGAGAAAGATATCTGGAAAAATCTATATCAATTTCCACTTATTGAATCAAAAAATAACTTCACACTTTCACAATTAAAAAAGGAGGTGTTTGGCCGCAAAATAACCTCTCAAAATCCTACCAAAATAATTGTATCTGATATTTTTTCGCAGCAACTCACGCATCAAACTATAAAAACAAGATTTTTCGTTTTAGAAATGACTGATCTTGGGGATGTAGATGGGGATACCGCTATAAAAATACGTATATCAGCACTCAAAAAATATGTTTTTCCGGGTGTAATTCGGGAGTTTTTGCTAAGAAATCCGTATTTTTAAAGTCTGAGAAGAAAGGTGTTATACTTAAATCTATTCATATGAGTGGCGTAAACAAAGTAATACTAATAGGAAATTTGGGAAAAGACCCCGATCTCCGAAATTTTGAAGGCGGCAATGTTGTCGCAAATTTTACACTGGCAACTACAGAAGTATATCGCGACCGAACAGGCAATAAAGTGGAACAAACCGAGTGGCATAATATAGCGATGTGGGGAAAATTGGCTGAAATTGCGGGAAAAATATTGCGCAAAGGAGCAAAGGTTTACATTGAAGGAAGAATTAAAAACCGCTCCTGGGACGATAGAGACGGTAATAAAAGATACATCACTGAAATTGTTGCCGAAAATTTCACCTTGTTAGGCCCTCGTCCGGGTAGCATAACAAATACCGGCAGCGGAACAGGCACAGATTACGAAATGACACATACACATCCTGAAAATGAAAAGGATATTTTGAGTGATGATGAACTTCCATTCTGAAAGGTTAATTAATATTCTCCTTTGATTTCGATCTACAATAAATTTTTGATTTACTTTAAAGTAGATTAATATCACTAAACTAATTATTTCTTCAGGATTATTTATTTTTATGCGTTATTAAGAAATATGAATAAGAATTTATTGTTGTTCACTCCTTTTTTGTTCTCCCTTGCATTTATTATTTCCTGCTCCACGGAAAAAACTCCGCGTCCTGATGCTTATCCTCGCATTTATTTTCCGGAATTAGAGGAATTGGTAACCTATAATGATGAACAATGTCCATTTACCTTTCAATTACCCGATTATTACAGAATAGATAAAAATATCACCTTTTTTAAGGAAGCCCCTGAAAACCCTTGTTGGATGAATATTGTTTGCGATGATCTGAATGCTACAATATATTTAAGTTATAAGGAATTATCAGGAGAGGAATCGCTGCAGAAATTAATTGAAGATGCATATAAACTCACTTATAAACACAGTAGCCGCGCTGATTTTATTGAACCTCAGGAGATAGAAAACGAATTTGGAGTACACGGTCTCATTTATTTTGTTGGTGGGGATGCTGCCAGTAATTTTCAATTTTTTGTTACCGATACTGTAACAAATTTTGTGAGAGGAGCATTATATTTTAATAATCGACCTAATTCAGATTCGCTTAAACCTGTTGTGCAGTTTATGGTGAATGATATTCAGGGAATGTTGAGTAATTGGAAGTGGAAATAAATTAACGGCATGAATATGACATTTAGTTTGTTAACATTATTAAATTTGCCGAAACATACTCCTCATTAAAATATGCATACTGATTATCTCTTTCTGTATGACCGCCTCTGATAGCCATTCTCAAACAAACAAACTATTACAACCTTCTGTTAATAGATTCTTGAAATTAATTACCCTATTTCTGTATGGGCTTCCTTAAATTTTTAAACGGAGGCGATAAAATATCAATTTTAATGGAACCCTAACCAAATTATTTAGGCGAATATTTTATTTAATCGGTTACAAACTGCAATCATCAAGCTGTTTAAATTAATACCCCAATTTTATTTTACATCTCCTACCTTTGCCTTGTGGGAATACTGAACTTACAAACACCCCTCACCTATTTAAAAGGAGTTGGTGAAGCCCGTGCCGAATTAATGCGCAAGGAATTGCAGATTGACAACTGCAACGACCTTATTCATTTTTTTCCATACCGATATATTGACAGAACTGATTTTAAAACAATAAAGGATATTCATAATTCGATTTTAAAAGGGGAAGAAATTAAGGAAGTGCAGTTGAAAGGCCGATTAAAAAATCTTCAGATCGTTGGTGAAAAAAGAGGAAAAAGATTAACCGCCACTTTGGACGATGGAACAGGATTTATTGAATTGGTTTGGTTTAATAGTTTAAGTTGGCTTCAAAAAAATCTAAAGGGTGATACACAATATCTGGTATTTGGAAAACCCTATTTCTTCAACGGCATATTAAATATTACACATCCAGAACTGGAATCTGCCGACTCCCCGGAATTTCAGTTGGGAGGAAAAATACAACCTGTTTATTCCAGCACGGAAAAATTAAAAGCGCGAGGAATTACAGGAAAAGCAATTGCAAAATATTCCCACAATTTAATTGAACAACTCTTAGAAAAAGATCTATTTGAAATAATTCCCGATTCTATACGATCAAAATACAAACTCATAAATCGTTTTGATGCTTATAAACAAATTCATTTCCCGGAGTCTGAATTACATTTACAACATGCAATACGACGATTAAAATTTGAAGAATTATTTCTTGATCAGATAAAACTTCTGCGCATAAAACAATATCGACATAGTGTTAGTGTTGGGTTTATATTTAAAAATATAGAAACTACGTTCACTCCATTTTATACCAATCATTTACCCTTTCAATTAACAGAGGCTCAAAAACGTGTAGTTAAAGAAATTCGCAAGGATCTGATAAGCGGACGCCAAATGAACAGGTTGTTGCAGGGAGATGTGGGAAGTGGAAAAACGGTGGTTGCTTTGCTCACCATGCTCATGGCGATTGACAATGGATTTCAGGCATGTTTGATGGCGCCTACGGAGATCTTGGCTCAACAACATTTTCAGACAATTAAAGAATTATTATTACCGCTGCCTTTAAAAGTTGAATTACTTACCGGAAGTATAAAAGGCAAAAAACGAAAAATTATACTGGAGGATCTTGATGCAGGCACTATTAATATATTACTTGGAACACATGCATTGATAGAAGATCCTGTAAAATTTAATAATTTAGGGTGTGTGGTGATTGATGAACAACATCGTTTTGGTGTGGAGCAAAGAGCTAAACTCTGGACAAAAAATAATCTTGCGCCGCACATATTGGTAATGACTGCAACGCCAATTCCGCGCACATTGGCAATGACCTATTATGGAGATCTTGATGTGAGTATTATTGATGAACTTCCCCCGGGAAGAAAACAAATTAAAACCATTCACAAAAAAGAAAGCGAAAGACTCGTTGTTTTCGGATTTATTAAAGAGCAAATTAATGAAGGACGGCAAATATTTATTATTTATCCATTAATTGAAGAAAGTGAAAAATTAGATCTTAAAAATTTAATGGAGGGAGTTCAGGTAATGGAAAAAGAATTTCCAAAACCGAAATATCAGATCAGTATTATGCATGGAAGAATGCGACCGGCAGATAAAGATTTTGAAATGCAGCGTTTTGTAAAAAATGAAACGCAGATCATGGTTTCCACTACCGTAATTGAAGTGGGTGTAAATGTTCCAAACGCTACCGTAATGATCATCGAAAATTCGGAGCGATTCGGATTGTCGCAACTGCATCAATTAAGAGGTAGGGTTGGAAGAGGTGCCTTTCAGTCGTTTTGTATTTTAATGACGGGAGATAAATTAAATAATGATGCACGAACCAGAATTCAAACCATGATACAAACCAACGATGGATTTAAAATTTCAGAAGTTGACATGCAATTGCGTGGTCCGGGAGAAATTGAAGGAACCCGTCAAAGTGGTGCACCGCAATTCAGAATAGCAGATATTCAGACCGACGAACATATTATGCGCGAAGCGCGAAATACCGCAGAAGAATTATTAATCAACGATCAAAGTTTGGAGGCTGCAGAAAATCAATCGCTGAAAAAATATTTATCACAATTGAGTTGGAAGGTGAAGCAGTGGGGGAAGGTTTCTTGAAATGAGTAATGAGTAATGAGTAATGAGTGATGAGTAATGAGTAATGAGTGATGAG
>CAZXBG010000158.1:0-1907 GCA_964638865.1 uncultured Chitinophagales bacterium
TTCCAGTTTTTCAAAACGAAATGCAATGATTTTTGATACCGGTTTTTATAGAAAATTTTCCTTGAAATAGAGGGTTGTCCCCAACTTTTAATATTGACCCAAATAAATATCTATCCGAATCCGGCAAGTGAAATATTGCATATTGAATACTACGGCAATGAACAATTATCTGCAGAAATTATAAATATTACCGGTAGTATTATTTACTCGGCACAAAACATCCCACTAATGTATGCTGTAAATATCAGCAAATTTGCAAGCGGAGCTTATGTATTGAAACTGTTTACAGTTAAGCAGAATGTATTAATTGTTTTTGTGAAGGAGTAAGTTCTTAAAATAAATTATTCAGGATCAACAGCACCATCAGTTGCAGGATCGTCCCCTACTACCGGAGCTGATTCTTCTTCAGTCGGTTGAGTTGGCATTGTAAGTGTATTTGCAGGGGGAACTGCTTCCGGTCTCAAACCATTTTGTGTTTCTACTGTTTCATTCGGTTTGAATGCGGCAGAACTCAAACAAAGCGCAAATAGCACCACTACAAGACCCCAGGTAATTCTTTCAATATCATCGGTTGTTCTTTTGTATCCAAAGATTTGATTTGCTGCACCTCCAAAAGTTCCGGATAATCCACCACCTTTTGGGTTTTGCACTAACACGATCAACCCCAATAAAATTGCGGCTATAATTGCTATGATGATGATAACTGTAAATAACATTTTATTTGATTCGTTTTTTTAATTGATCTATTAAGGCTGCAAAGTAATCGCTTTTTCGGGGTTTTAACAAACTTAGTTTCGAATACATCTCCACAGCCTTCTGATATTTGCCCTGCATAACCAAAATTCTTGCATAGGTTTCCGTAATAAGATGCTCATCGGCCTGTATACTTTTTTTGGCCAATTCGCCTGCTACCAGCTCATCTACCACTTTTTCGGGTTGTTTTTGAAATGCAGTAACAGGTTCGTTTTGATCTTTCCGGGTGTATAGTTTTATAGGTCGATTACTTTCTTTTCTTAACACAGCATTTACCTTCGTTGTACCGCCTAATTTGTTCAACCATCCTACAAAGGAGTCGGCAAACACTTCTTCTTCTTGCTCAGTTGCATTTTCCTCAAAAACAGGCCGTTGAATGGTGATATTTATTTTTTGTTCCTCCGGGAGCGGTCCAAGCTCGAATTCTATATCATAAGGCGGAAGGTCAAAAATGAGTTCATCTTCCACACCCTCATCATCTTCCATTGTCAACATAGCGTTCATGTCTATCTGGAATGGGTCAGCATCTGGCGTTTCAAGAAGTTGATTGGCGTGATCTAATTCTTCAATGGCAGATTCTTCGTAAATCTCTGCAATTTCAGCAGATTGGGCTTCCACTTCCATTTCGAGTTCAGGAATATTCTGGTTTTCATTAATCAATTCCGGAATACTCTGAATAAATTCCTGCATGATCTCTTCAGATTCCTGCTCTGAAATCTCCTCTTCTGAAAATTGCACTTCAGGAGTAATTATTTCCTGCTCTAAATTTTCGGTAACGAATTTCAATTCGTCTGCAATCAGTTCATTTTCAATAGCTTCTGCCGACAATGGCAAAATTTCTTCTTGTAATTGTGTTTCTATAATCTCGTTTTCCACCACTTCTATGGTTTCTTCTATAGGTTGTACCGGCACTTCCTCAATAATTTCAGTTTCAGAAATATCATCGTTTTCATTAATCACTTCTGGAATATTCTGTAAAAATTCCTGACTGATCTGCTCAGATTCATGCTCATGTATCTCCTCTTCTGAAAATTCACCTAAAGGAGTAATTATTTCTGGCTCTAACTTTTCGGTAACTAGCACCAATTCATCTGTAATCGGTTCATTTTCAATAGCTTCTGACGACAATGACAGAATTTCCTCCTGTAATTGTG
>CAZXBG010000158.1:2007-8069 GCA_964638865.1 uncultured Chitinophagales bacterium
GGTTCATTTTCAATAGCTTCTGACGACAATGACAGAATTTCCTCCTGTAATTGTGTTTCTATGATCTCGTTTTCCACCGCTTCTATCGTTTCTTCGGCGGGTTGTACCTGCACTTCTTCCACTTTCTCTAATTCAAGCCCTTTGTCATCAAGCTCTATTTGGCCTAAATTTGAGACAATTGTTTCAAGTTTTTCATTTTCCTCCTCAAATCCGGCGAGTACCGGTTTTTGAAGGCTAGTTTTTTCTATGAATTCGTATAATACATTCCTGTCGTAAACTGCGATTGATGCTTTTTTTAACTGATTTTCAAACTGATGGTTATTAATGTCGTGTAACTTCTTGGCATAAAAAATATGTGCGACCTGGCAGTATGGATAACGCTCAGACATAGACCGGACATCCACCATATCCATATCGATTAACTGTGCCGGGTTAGAAACTATTTTGTTGAACTCTTCCTGATACATTACCAGTTTTGGGTTAATTTTTGATAAATATCGTCTGCCAGTTGTTCTGATAATTTTGGCAACAGATCACCTTCCACCTGCGAAAGTGTTTTTGTGCTTTCGTAATCTTCATATCTGCTGAAGGTCTGACTCCAGTTTTGTAATTCATCTTTTCTGCTTAAAAAATCAACCTTAATGGTTATGGTCAATCTGTTAAGTGCTGTTGTTTCTGTTCCTGTAGGTGCAATTGGCGTGCTCAGATATTTAGTTATTGCACCATTTAATTCCCAATCGCCTCCATTATCGGCTAAAGTTAAAGGAGATTCGCGTAAAAATTTATCTTTTACAGCTTCCGTAAAAGTTTGGCTTAATGAAGGCGCCACAAAATTCGATTGATTTGGAAAATAATTTATGGTAATTGTTTTTATGTCAACAGGAATATTTGTTCCGCTCATAGATACATTACATGTTGCAGATATCAATGTGAAAAATATCGCAAGTGCTGAAAATTGAAATATTATTTTTTTATTCCTCAATTTTATATTCTTTTATTTTTCTGTATAAAGTTCTTTCAGAAATACCCAGATCGAGTGCGGCATCTTTTCGTTTGCTTTTATGTTTGGTTAACGCTTTAATTATCAGTTCTTTTTCTTTATCAACAAGGGATAATGATTCTTCCACTTCCTCGTGATGTTGCGCTGTTGTTGTGGAAGACGGATTTATCATAAATGGTAATTTATTCATATTATCCGATTGCATTTGCGGCATAGCATTTATTTCGGAAATATTATTTTCAAAAAAATCTGCTCCAACGGGAACATCTGTTTTTAATTGATTTGCATCTGCAATATTCAATACAAACTGTTTAAGATCGTGCAGATCCTTTTTCATATCGAACAACACTTTGTATAAAATTTCTCTTTCACTAATATCGGCACTTCCATTACTTTTCAGTGATAAAGCCGGTAAAATACTACTTCTTATATTTGGAATAAATTGTGTTAGTTCCGCAGCAGAAACCTGTTTATCTTTTGATAGAACGGAAACCTGTTCTGCAATATTTTTCAACTCTCTGATATTACCCGGCCAGGTGTAATTTTTTAATACTTCTGTTGCATCAGCATCCAATATGATAGACGTTGTTCTGTATTTTTCTGCAAAATCGCTGGAAAATTTTCTGAACAATAAATTTATATCTTCTTTTCTCTCCCGAAGCGAGGGCACTGTAACAGGCACGGTATTTAAACGATAAAAAAGATCCTCCCTGAATCTACCGTCTTCAATTAACCTATGCAGATCAACATTGGTTGCAGCCACAACACGAACATCTGTTTTTTGCACTTTTGACGAACCCACTCTTAAAAATTCGCCGGCTTCCAAAACTCGTAATAAACGAGCCTGAGTGCCGAGTGGCAGCTCTCCAACCTCATCTAAAAATATTGTACCTCCATTTACTGTTTCAAAATATCCTTTGCGGTCGTCAAGCGCATTTGTAAAGGAACCTTTAACATGTCCGAATAACTCCGAGTCAATTGTACCTTCCGGAATTGCACCGCAGTTAACTGCGATAAAAGGTCCGTGTTTTCTCACAGAATACTGATGAATTATCTGTGAAAATATCTCCTTCCCCACCCCACTTTCTCCGGTAATGAGCACCGTTAAATTTGTTGGTGCAACACGAGCTGCAATACTCAATGCATAATTTAATTCAGGAGTATTTCCTATAATGCCGAAACGTTGTTTTATCGATTGAATTTCGTCTGCCATGTTATAACTTGAATTATTTTATTGAACAATCTGCCCGATCAAGGTTGCTGATGTAACACTTGTAATTTTTACAAAAACATAATCACCGGGTTTTGAATCTGTAGACGGAAATACCACCATTTTATTCTGGTCGTTTCTTCCACACATATCCAATTTTGATCGTTTTGATGTTTTTTCTACTAATACTTTAAATGTTTTACCAACGTCGGCAAGGTTTTTTTCCAATGCATGTCTTGTTTGCACATTAATGATCTCACTTAATCTTCTCAACTTAACATCCTCCGGAATATCGTCCTTATATTTTCTGGCGGCTAAAGTTCCGGGACGTTCACTATAAAAGAACATATAAGCCATATCGTATTTTACTTCCTCCATTAAACTGATCGTGTCTTGATGTTCTTCTTCCGTTTCACTACAAAATCCGGTGATCATGTCGGTGGAAATGCCACAATCCGGAATTATTCTTTTTATAGCATCAATTCTATTCAAATACCATTCACGGGTGTAAGTTCGGTTCATTAATTCGAGCACTCGCGAATTTCCCGATTGAACAGGAAGATGAATATAATTGCAGATATTATCATATTTTGCAATCGTATAGATTACCTCATCTGTAATATCTTTTGGGTGTGAAGTAGAAAACCGCACCCGTAAGAGTGGTTCCACATCTGCAACCATTGCTAAGAGATTTGCAAAAGAAACCACTTCAGTGGTCTCCGGATTTTCCCATTTATAGGAATCTACATTTTGACCTAAAAGTGTAACTTCTCTGTATCCATGGGCAAACAAGTCCTTTGCTTCTGCTACAATGGAAAAGGCATTTCTGCTTCTTTCTCTTCCTCTGGTAAATGGAACCACACAAAAAGAACACATATTATCGCAACCGCGCATAATGGAAATAAAACCACTAATTCCGATGGAATCCAATCTCAGCGGACTTATATCGCTGTACGTTTCCTCGCGACTCAACAATACATTTACTGATTTCTGACCATCATCTGCCGATTGGATAAGTTTAGGGAGATCGCGATATGCATCGGGTCCGCAAACAATATCCACCAATTTCTCCTCCTCCAGCAGCTCCGATTTCAGTCGTTCTGCCATACACCCAAGCATTCCGATTAGTGCATCCGGTTTATTTTTCTTTACAGATTTGAGTTCTTTCAAACGATTTCGCACTCTTTGCTCTGCATTATCCCGTATAGCACAGGTGTTAAGTAGAATTAGGTCCGCATCTTCATAATCTCGAGTTAAACCAAACCCTGCTGAATATAAAATGGAAGCTACAATTTCGCTATCACTGAAATTCATCGCGCAGCCGTAACTTTCAATATAAAATTTTTTGCCGCTTTTGCTGTTTTCCAGTTCCTCAATTCCCAATGCTTCACCCTGCCTGATCTCTTCAAGCGGTTTGTTTACCCCAATTCCCGGCAGCGTTGGATTTTTATCGTACATTCTTCTAATAATTTGATGCAAATTTAATCAAAATACTGTCAACTTGTCAGCCCCGAATAAGAAATTTGAAAAGTAACTAATGCATTTGGCTTTGCAGCATTTCTATTCGGGGCAAGCCTGAATAAGAAAATTTGAAAATTTTATAAGTTGGTGGTGATTTAACCTATTTTCTATTCAGGCTATAGCCCGGATAGGAAAATTTGAAGATGTAGGAAATAGGATTTTGGTTTGGTATGCGTTAAGTTATATACACCGTCAAAAAAAAGCAATTGGTCGAAAACATATAGTTTTGTGCCCTTAATTGAATTTTCTTTACAATAAAAAAAATAAATGGAAAGTATCATTCCTGTAGGATATTGGATATTCTTTATATTCTCAATTGTCGGAACGCTTGTTGGGCTTTACAAATTATTCGAAAAAGCGGGTATTGCGGGCTGGAAAGCCTTAGTTCCGGTGTATAATTTATATCTGTGCACAAAAATTACCGGGAAAAGTATTTCCTGGTTCATTATGTTGCTCATCCCGGTTTTAAATGTTGTGGTGTGGTTGCTAATGGCGAATGAGATCTCAAAAGTGTTCGGAAAAGATAAATTTTGGGCATACGTAGCGTCGATGATGATTCCGTATATTTATTTTTTGAAGATTGGGTTTGATGATGAGGTGAAATATATTGGTCCTCAAAAATCGGTTAAAAAATCTTCAGGCCGCGAATGGGCTGATGCAATTGCTTTTGCAGTGGTAGCAGCTACGCTCATAAGAACCTTCTTTTTTGAAGCATTTACCATTCCTACTACTTCCATGGAAAGTACTTTGAAAGCCGGTGATTTTTTATTTGTAAGTAAATTTCACTACGGTGCGCGGTTTCCTATAACTCCACTTGCATTTCCTTTTGCGCATCACACAATGCCAGTTATTAAAACAAAGGCTTTTAGTGATTTAGTGCAAATGCCTTATATGCGTTTCCCGGGCTTAGAAAAAATACATAGAAATAACAGTGTGGTATTTAATTTTCCGGAAGGAGATACTGTTTATCTTCCCAATCAACAAAATAGTTATTACTCAATGGCAATGTCGTATGCCGACTCGTTAATACGAAGAGATAAATATAATAATAACACCTTAAAACCTTATCAAACCTATTATAAACGAGCAATGATGGCCTATCAGAGTACAGACCAGTTAGCATATCGTCCGGTTGATAAAAGAGATAATTATATAAAACGTTGTGTTGGTTTGCCCGGTGATTCCATAGCAGTGAGAGATGGTATTTTATATGTGAATGGCAATAAGGCATTAGTTGCCGAACATCAGCAAAAATCGTATGATGTTTTATTTAAGGGCAATTTGAGTTTTGAAAATGCAAAGAATATTTTAATTGATATGGGATTAAATCCAATGGACTTTGAGAATAATACGTTCCTTGATAATATTCCGGTGATCATTGCAAATATGAGCATTGCAGAGAGTAAACAATTGGCAAAAAATGCTTCTGTTGTGAGCGTTACTTTAAATCATTTTGACAGATTGCGATATGGATATATTGGTTTATTTCCACATAACCCTAATGTTATGCAAAATTCTGTTGATGATTTTAGTCCAATCTGGGTACCCAAAAAAGGTGTTACAGTTAAGATCACAAAAGATAATTATTATAACTACCAACGCATTATCGAAGCATACGAACACAATAATGTAACCAGAGATAAAAAAGGATCTGTATTTATTGATGGAAAACTATTGACCGAATACACCTTTAAACAGAATTATTATTGGATGATGGGAGATAATCGCCATCGCTCTTACGATTCGCGGTATTGGGGTTATGTACCGGAAGATCATATTGTAGGAAAACCGGTATTGATCTGGTTTAGCTGGGATAAAACAAAACCTTTTGGTGAGCGTATAAGAGATATTCGGTGGGAACGGATGTTTAATTTTATTTAAATAAATTAGTATGCGGAATTTTATTCCAGTATTATTCTTTTTTATCGTAATTTCCGTTATTGGCTGTAATCAAAACACAGCGGATAATGAAAGTGGAAATATGGATAGTATTACCATAGAAAATAAACAAACCGATAAAACATTAAATGAAATAATAGAAGAAGAATCAACTGAAGCCAATTATGAAAAACCTGATGCTAAAGGCAATAAAAAAATAACAAGTGATCGTTACGGATTTACTTTAGAAATTCCTTCCAATTGGACAGCAACAGATAAAAGCAATAATGGTGATGGGTATTTTTTATCCACCGGCGACAAAGCGGTAGACATAAGGGTTTACGGGGAAAATTTGCAGGGCAATGAAATAATGGCGGAAATGGAATTGGCAACCTGTGAAACTAGCGAAAAATATATTTTCGGTAACGGATATCCGGGAATTAAATGTTATCA
>CAZXBG010000159.1:0-8028 GCA_964638865.1 uncultured Chitinophagales bacterium
TTAAAATCAACATCCCAACCATGAATATCTCCGCGTATTCCACCGGAAACAGATTTATCGGTTACTATAGATGCAATAATGGGATCAAATCCCTTTGGATAAATGGAAGTAACAGTACGCGGACTGCTTGCATCTCTGGTATAAGCATAGGAAGAAACATCTCTGGTATTATATCCTCCGAAAGCATAAAAATGTGCATTGTCACTCAGTTGATATTTCATATTGAACCAAGCAGAAAAATCGGTAACTTCTGCATCTCCATATTGATTGCGCACATCTATATTATCCGGAAAATCTCCTGTAAATTCTGCGCGATTGGTATGTCCGCGATAATGATAATCAGCAGTTACATTTATAAATCCTTTTTCGCCGATATCAAATCCGTAATTTCCGTTTATCTGCAAATTTTGTCCATCGATAGCACCCTGATCGAAATTATATTGTGCAAGGTTTCCGGAAGTATTTACGTTTCCGGTAAATTCATTCACATCATCTTTTAAAACAATATTGATCACCCCTGCAATTGCATCAGAACCATATTGTGCAGAAGCGCCATCACGCAATATTTCTATACGATCAATTGCTGCTGCGGGAATTGTATTTAAATCAGTTCCGGTATTCCCTCTTCCGCGGGTTCCGAAAATATTTATGAGAGATGATTGATGATATCTTTTTCCGTTTACAAGTACTAAAGTTTGATCCGGACCTAATCCTCTTAATGTGGCGGGATCTATATGGTCGGCACCATCGCTTCCACTTTGGCGATTGGAATTAAAGGAGGGTGCTGCATATTGTAGAAGTTGATTGAGGTCCAATTGTCCGTTAGCAGCAGTAACTGCAGTAACATCAATCAGATCAATGGGAACCATGCTCTCTGTAGCGGATCGATTGAGACTTCTTGTTCCCAATACCTCCACCTGCGTAAGGCTGTAAGAATCGGCTTCCAGTACCACACGCAGAGTTGTTTGTGCCGTTACTTCAATTTCCTGTGAAGCGTAACCAATATAAGTGAATACTAAAGTTGCCGGAGTTGCACTCAGAGTAATCGTAAAATTACCATCAATATCAGCCACAGTGCCGTTGGTAGTTCCTTTTTCTATTATGGTAGCACCAATAAGTGCTCCACCGTCGTATTCGGAAACATGACCTTTAATGATAACCTGTGAATTAACAATAGTAGCGAGAAAAAGAGATACAATTAATACGTAAAGATTCTTTGACATAAGTTTGAGTTTAGTTGATGCGAATGTATTGAAATTGTGAATACCGTTTTGTGCGATATACACAAGCGTTTTGTTTGTAATCTAATCACTCATAATCAAATGATTAACTAGAAGACATTATTAACTGTCTATTAATTAAGACTCACTGTTTACCGTGAATTTGGTTAAAATCATTAAAATTTAAGTCTTTAATTTACTTTTCCTGAGTTACTTATTGTAACTTACATTATAATTACTCTTTATTTAATTGCAAATAAGATATTTCCGTTTAAATTTTTATATGAAAAGCTTCAGTTTTATTCTTATTTTCTTTATCTCTTTATTCTCCTTGTACCCACAGGCGCCGGATATTGAATGGCAAAATACGATTGGTGGTAGCACAGATGATATTTTGTATTCCTTATCTCAAACCCTAGATGGCGGATATATTTTGGGAGGATAATCAAACTCTACAAATACTGGTGATAAAGAGGAATTGGGAAATGGAAATTATGATTATTGGGTTATTAAATTAGACAGCTTAGGCAATATTGAATGGCAAAACACGATTGGCGGTAATTCAGATGATAATTTAATTTCAATTGCGCATACAAATGATCATGGATATATTTTAGGGAGATTTTCAGTGTCTAATATTTCAGGAGATAAAACTGAAGGATATTTAGGGGGTACCGATTATTGGGTTATAAAGTTGGACATTTCCAACGCATCTTATAACTTCAAAAAAGAAAAAGAATTCAGCGAAATACTATCTTTTCTTTAATTAAACACCAAAAAAAAAGACCGGAAATCATCCGGCCTCTTAATATCTTCATTAAGCTTAACTTATTGCAGTACAACTGTCTTCGTATTGGAATATCCATTCTGTGAAACCTTTACAAAATAGGTTCCTTTTGGTTCGGTGTTAAGGGCCACTATTTTATCGTATGCACCTGAAAAATTAATCAGTATTTCTGTATATACTTCCTTTCCATTAATATCGGTGATCACAATTTTTGTATCACCGGTTTCCGGTAAATTAAATTTTACATTAAATGTTCCGTTGCTTGGATTGGAATAAATGTTCACCCTATTTTGCTCGAGCAAAGGATGATTTACCCCTGATGTAGTTCCCTCTGGTGATGGGGCCCTTTCCTCTGTATTTTTTATTGCAGTTATACAAATATTTATATTTCTTTTTCCATCACCCGAATTATAACTATAAGCACTTCCCGGTGGGCATGGAGCTATACGGTCTATTATTATATTTGGCATAGAACCTTCTTCATTGTCATCACCTTTAAAATGAATACGCATATTTTTTACCTCCTGCAACGTTGCCTCTACTGTATTTTTAACGCCCTGCCGCTCATAGGTTATTTTTATTTTTTCACCGGGTTTCGTTGTTTCCATAAATTCCATCACCTGATCGTAGGAAACAATTTTAATTCCATTTAATTCTATAATAATATCTCCCGCTTGCAAACCCACTTCTTTAGCCGCCGAATTTTCTTCCAAGCCAGTAACTTTCACCATTCCGCTTTCATCCTGTAAATACACACCCAAATATCCTCGTGAAGGTATATTTAATTCCATTAGGGGTGTCAGGTCGTTATCCCATTTTATATTAAAGCTGTCTGCAAAATCAAATCCTTCCATACCCGACCAACTATCAAATGTATTTTTATTTTCTTTTAATACTGCATTTACAGTTTCTGTTTTACCGTTTCTAATATAAGTAACTTTTACGGAAGTACTTGCTTCATACATTCCAATAACTTCACTTAAATTATTGGGAGATTCAATTGTTTTAGCATCTATGCCGGTTATAATATCTCCTTCCATTAACCCTGCATCAATTGCTCCGCTTTCTTCTACCAATCCGGTAATTTTTGCGCCCTCAGGCACCTTATCGGTATACACTCCGAGCACAACTTTATTTACTGATAAAAATTCCAATTCTCTCAAATGTTCCAAATCAGGCATTTTGGGCATTTCCGGCAATTCTGGCATTTCAAAATCCTGAAGTTCCTCCATCATTTCTTCAAAAGCCGATTCATCCCAATCGAAATTAAATCCGGTATTGATATCGATATTAAGCTGACTCAACTCTTCATCTAAACCCAATTCTTTTAATAATCCATCAATATCAAAATCGCTCAAGGCATCAATAGATGTGTCAATATTAACTTTGTCGCCATCCACATTAGCATCAATTTTAATTCTGATTTGACCGTTATCGGGATTTTGGCCAAAGGATAAGGTGCTTAGGGTAAAAAATGTGAAAATTAAAAGGAACTGTTTCATAATTTTCGAGTTTGGTTTATTACATATTTTTTGTTGATCAAAATTCAGTATGACCATTGGATGACAAATTTAGCGTGTATCCCATATCACAGTAGTTAAATGACCATTAAAAGATGTTAATGTTGCGTTAAACCGCTGTTTCCCCGATTTTAACATATGTAAATTTGTAGAAGATGTTAAAGAACCGTATTTGGCTTATTGTTATTTTAATGAGCTCAGCTTTGTTGGGTATCATTTTGGTACAGGTTTACTGGATCCAAAATACCATTACCCAAAAGGAGCAGGTGTTTGGTTATCACGTAAATGAAGCCCTCAATAAGGTGGCAGATAAAGTAGAGACCAATATTGCTGCATCTATGCTGAGCAGTCAGATGAGTTTGTTTTTTTCTGATTCCACCTACTGGCGCAGCGAAAATGATTCACTTAGTATTTATGAAGGAATAGTGAACGACAGTATGCTTGCCGGAGCAATAAAGGCGGCTAGCATCGACAAGGGATATTATGAAAAAACGGAAATCGTAACCATTGATCCTTATAAAGATGCTTTATCGCCAATTCAGGCAAGAGGTGAAAAACCAACTATGATATTGGAGCCATTGGAATACAGCGGCGATTTTTCTTCCGCAAACAATGATCTTATTGCCCAAATTTTAAAAGATATTGATCGACAATTGCAGATCAATTCGCAGCGGATAAAAAAGGCGATGGAACAAATGATGTTTCAAATGGTGCAGCGCGGAATTAAACCGGAACAAACAATTGATACTGTTTTTTTAAAAAATACCTTATTTCATGAACTTAAAAATAGTGGCATTACCACCGATTTCAATTTTGGAGTTTTAATGGATGATGAATTTTTTATTACGAATACTTCACAAAAGGAGGAAGTGAAAGAATTAGTTGCAACTGCACATAAGGTGAGTTTATTTCCCGATGATATGTTTTTTAATAACGATGTTTTATTGGTAGATTTTCCGCATCAGAAAAGTTTTATCCTAAGTTCTATCTGGTCGTTGCTTATAGGATCACTTTTATTTACTTCCATCATTATAGCCGTATTTTATTACACGGTTTTAATATTATTCCGTCAGAAGAAATTATCGGAAATTAAAAATGATTTCATCAACAATATGACGCATGAATTTAAAACACCATTGGCAACAATTTCGCTTGCAGTGGATGCGGTTAATAATCCTATGATACTGAAGGATGAAAATAAAATTAAACATTATACGCATATTATTAAAGAAGAGAACAAACGGATGAACAGCCAGGTGGAAAAGGTTTTGCAGATGGCACTGCTGGATAAAAATCAAATAAACCTGAGTAAAGATGAAATAGATATACACGATATTATTTATCATGCCGTGGAGAATATCAGTTTGCAAGTGGAAGAAAAAGGTGGCAAAATTATGACAGAACTTGCCGCCGAAAATTACGAACTTACAGGCGATGAAGTGCATCTCCAGAATGTAATATTTAATTTGCTGGACAATGCAAATAAATATTCCCCCGAAAAACCGGAAATTAAAATTTCAACAGTTAATGATGATAAAGGAATTTATATTACCATTGAAGATAAAGGCATAGGAATGAATCAGGAACATATTAAAATGATATTTGAAAAATTTTATCGTGTGCCGACAGGAAATGTACATAATATCAAAGGTTTCGGCTTGGGACTCACCTATGTTAAAGCAATTATTGAGGCGCACAAAGGAACCATTGAAGTAAAAAGTCACCCCAAAAAAGGATCCCAATTTAAAATTTATTTACCTATAACTTTATAATCTATACTTATGGAAGAACTAAAAACAAAAATTTTATTAGTGGAAGACGATCCAAATTTTGGAGCCGTTTTAAAAGATTATTTAAGCATGAGCGGATACGACGTTCGTTTAGCTACTGACGGAGAAAAAGGAGAAGACCTTTTCTTTAAAGAAGAATTTAATTTGTGTGTGCTGGATGTGATGATGCCGAAAAAAGACGGCTTTACACTGGCTGCGCAGATCAAACGCATAAATCCGGAAATGCCTGTTATTTTTCTTACTGCCAAAACCTTACAGGAAGATGTTTTGGAAGGATTTAAAGTTGGTGCCGATGATTATATTACAAAACCATTTAACAGCGAAGAATTATTATATCGCATTGCTGCCATTTTAAAACGCGGCGGAAAATTGCGCACGAATAACCAGCAAAAAGAATTTACTATTGGCAAATATCATTTTAATTATAAAACGCGTTTGCTTAAAACGGAAAGCTCCGATGCAAAACTTTCTCCTAAGGAAGCAGAATTGCTGCGTTTATTTTGTATGAAAGTAAATGATATCGTCTACCGTGAAGAAGCACTGAAACAAATATGGGGCAGAGATGATTATTTTACTGCAAGAAGCATGGATGTATTTATAACAAAGCTGCGCAAATATTTAAAGGAAGATCCAACGTTAGAGATTGTGAATATTCATGGCAATGGGTTTAGATTGAATACGGAGGAGGAGGCGGTGGCGTAAGATTCGAAGAATTGAAAGGAAAGTTATAAGCAAAAAAAGGTAGGAAGGTTTGGATAAAAGTTGAAAAAGGTGAGTTTGTTTTTGATTGAAAATTTTATATCCTATCCTGACTTTTAGTTGTCATTATCAAATTTTTCATTTAAATCAAAGTCCGATGTCTTTGCCTGCCCGCTGCGCTAGCGGTAGTTCATGAGTTCTGTGTCAGCTAGGAAGGGGAATGTATAAGGGAAGAGAAGAAATAAAAAGTTTGAGTAGTTCTCGTTCTACAACCCCTTATTTAATAAATTTTTCTTCACCTAAATATTCGCCCCTTTCATTTGCAAACCCAATAATGTAAAGTCCTTCAGGTAGAATTGAACAGGAATAGTTTGTTCGAGAATAAATTCTCCCTGCAAAATAATTTGATCAGTTATCGATCTAATATTAAAATAAACGCTTATATTTTCAGTGCATGAAACTTTAAGATAAGAACTAACAGGATTTGGAAAAATTAAAAATATTTTCTCCTGCTCCACATAATCCTCTATCGGTGTTACAAAGAGCACCTCCGAAGTTACATCTGCGTCGCATGCATTAACAGCAGTTAGCGAAATTACATAATCTCCGGTAGCCGGAAATGTGAAAACAGGATTTTCAGCTGTTGAAGTACCCAAACTAAAATCCCATAAATATGCATCTGCATTTATTGATAAATTCGTAAAGGAAATTGTAAGCCCCGAAATGGAATACGTAAATAATGCAGTAGGTTCAGTTTCGAAAATTAATTCTATGGTGTCGGCATCGTCGCAACCTGAAAGAGGATTTGTTACAATTACCCAATATGATCCCGACATGTCGGCAATAATTGTTTGCGTTGTTTCACCAGTATTCCATAAATAATCAGATCCCGGATTTTCTGCATCCAAAATAATATCGGCACATACTGTAGCATCAGGTCCAAGATTCGCTTCTGGAGTGGCAAGTGCTTCTATTACAACACACAGTGTGTCATTTGAAGCATCGGCATCAGGACCTATAGTCCATGCGCATAAATTATGTTCCCCGGGAAACGAAAAATCTGCAAGAACAATAAAATAATATAAAGCAGACACGCCCGGATCAATAACTGAAACGGAAATTTCCATTGGAATAACGCCACCATCTACCTGGTAGGCAACGCCTAATGGACCTATGGGTTCATCTCCATAGTTAGTAATTTCAATTATTACAATTTCTTCACCAGTTAATCCGCAACCGTTTATTGGGGAAATTATGGCCGACACACCGTAGTCCATTACGGCTTTTGATTCATGAGCTGAAAGTAAACAAATAAGAAAAGTAACTGTATATAAAATATTTTTATTAAAAATTTTTAATTTATTAGGCATGGTCGTTCTCATAATTTAACAAATTTTTCGACTGCAATTAATTTACCACATGACTTAATTGAAACAGTATAAATACCGGGGTTCAGATTTTGAATATCCATTTGTATTTGTTGTTCTGCTGATGGGAAATTAATCTCTTGCATTTTTTGATGTTGCAAATTATTAATTGATATTTCTATGTTACTAAATCCTGTGGGGATAACTATATTTATGAAATTAGTTGCGGGACTTGGGAATACGATTATTTTATCAAAACCATAATTAATATCTGAGATACCTGATATTATTGTGTCACATTCACTTTCTGTTAAAGCTGTTTGATTGTAATTAGGAATATTGGGCAAACCCATAGTTGCCCTTCTCCCACCAAGCCAAATAGAGGCAGTGTCAATATTACATAATACTCCTTCTGCATTCGGATCATTTATTACAAACAGATTGGTATTATACTCTGAATAAATATAGTTTGGCATAATATAATGGTATACAATAAAATAAATTTTACCGTCTAGGGAACGCAGATGACGATAATTAGGGTAGCGTGTATCGAGAAAATAAAGGATGGAGGGAAAAAAGGGAACGCGGAGGACGCGGATTTGGCGGATAAAAAAGGATAAAAATTTTGTGGGTTTAATTGAATGT
>CAZXBG010000160.1:0-8022 GCA_964638865.1 uncultured Chitinophagales bacterium
TTTATTGGTTTACAATACATTGTCGAGGCAGAAAGAGATATTTGAGCCTCTTAACGCTCCATTTGTTGGTATGTATGCTTGCGGTCCCACAGTTTACAGCGAACCACATCTGGGAAATTGCAGAAGTTTTGTCTCTTATGATCTGATGTTTCGTTATTTATTGCATTTGGGATATCAGGTGCGTTATTTGAGAAATATCACCGATGCAGGGCATGTGGAAAGCACGAGTGGAGAGACTGGCGACAGAATAGGAAAACAAGCGAAACTGGAACAAATTGAACCGATGGAAATTGTGCAGAAATATTCTGTAAAATTTCATCAGATAATGGAAACATTAAATTGTTTACCTCCAAGTATAGAACCTACCGCAACAGGACATATTATTGAGCAGATTGAAATGACAAAAAAAATAATGGAGAAGGGATATGCTTATGAAACTGCGGAGGCCATTTATTTTGATGTAGATAAATATGCCAAAAATCATAATTATACAATTTTAAGTGGTAGAAATCTTGACGACCAATTAGAAAATACCAGAGAACTGGATGGTCAGCAATCGAAAAAAAGCAGATTAGATTTTGCTTTGATGATAAAAGCAAAAACCGAACATATTATGCGCTGGCCTTCCCCATGGGGAGATGTTTATCCGGGTTGGCATATTGAATGTTCTGCCATGAGTGAAAAATATTTGGGCAAACAATTTGATATTCACTGCGGTGGTATGGATCTTATTCCAACACATCACACCAATGAAATTGCACAAAGTGTTGCAAGTAATGATACTGACCCTGTTAAATATTGGTTGCATCCAAATATGCTTACCGTGAATGGTCAGAAAATGAGTAAAAGTTTGGGCAATGCATTTTTACCAATAGAATTATTTGAAGGAACGCATCCTTTATTAGATCAGGGTTATAGTCCGATGACGGTGCGCTACTCCATGTTGCAGGCGCATTACAGAAGCACATTGGATTTCAGCAACGAGGCATTAAAAGCTGCGGAAAAGGGATTAAAACGTTTAATGAATGCCATTCAGTTATTAAATGGTTTAAGTGTTTCGGATACTGTAAATAATAAGGAAGAAGCGAATGTAAATAAAATTTTATTCGCCACCTATGCTGCGATGAATAATGATTTTAATTCACCTCAAGCAATTGCCGAATTAAATGAAGCTGCCACTTTAATAAATACGTGGAACGATTTACAAAATAAAAAGGCAAACATTAAACCCGAAACTTTAGCACGATTAAAAGATTTGTTACATAATTTTCTCTTTAATATTTTTGGTTTACTGGAAGAAAAGGAAAATAATAATGCCGCATTAAGTGGAGTTATGGATTTGGTGATAGATATTCGAAAAGATGCACGGGGAAACAAAGATTTTGCCACATCGGATAAAATACGAGATGGATTAAAAGCTGCGGGAATTCAATTAAAAGACGGCAAGGAAGGCACAAGTTGGGATGTGGAGTAAATAGATCAAACATATATCATGGGCAATTCATTCGATCCTGTTGCAGGCATTTATGATGACACTTTTTCGAATGCACTCATCGGAAAAGCCCAGCGTGATATCGTTTGGGAATATCTTCGCGGAAAAAATATTGAAAATAAAAACATACTGGAAATCAACTGTGGCACAGGTGTAGATGCAATTTTTTTATCTAAAAACAATACTGTTACCGCTTCAGATGCATCCGAGATTATGCTGAAAATTATAGAAGAAAAGATTCGACAAAATGCACTTCAACGAAGCTGTAAAACTCTTTTATGGGACTTAAATTATCCTTTTCCCGGCGATGGCGTTGAAAAATTCGATCTCGTTTTTTCCAATTTTGGCGGATTGAATTGCTTATCACCCGAAGCACTAAAAAATTTATCCGGAGAATTATATAACCTGTTAAAACCAGACGGGAAAATGATATTTGTTGTGATGGGGAGAAAATGTATATGGGAATCCTTATATTTTATTCTTAAAGGAAAATTTAAATCAGCATTTCGAAGAAGGAGTAAACAAGTGATAAAAGCGCAATTAACTGAAAACACTTTTGTGGATACCTATTATTATTCACCCCGAGAACTGGTGTTGTTTTTTAAACAAAATTTCACATTAAGGAAAAAATTACCTGTTGGTTTTTTTATACCTCCGTCCTATCTTGAACCCTTTTTTAAACGCAAGAATCGATTATTACAATTTTTATCCCAACTTGACCGGCGCGTGAATAATATAGGTATTTTGTCAAATTATGCCGATCATTACCTCATCGAATTGGAGAAGAGTTAACAAGAGACTAAATTTGCTGTATACATAAGCGTGAAAGTTCTACTAACACATGGTTATTTTCTGAGTGAAGATCTGAAAGAACAACAGATTATGAAGCCCTATGTTCCTTTGGGGATATTGTACATTTCAGGATACCTTGAAAAAAACGCCGTAGAAAATGAAGTTTTTGATTCTACCTTTTATAAACCGGAACACCTTCATCAATATATTTTAGAACACAAACCACAATATATCGGTATTTATGTAAATCTGATGACGAAACTGCAGGTATTAAAAATTATTTCTTTTGTAAAAAATTTGCCGGAGTTATCAGAAACAAAAATTATTTTAGGAGGACCTGAGGTTCGCAATCATGCAGATAAATTTTTAACGCACGGAGCTGATTATATTGTACTTGGAGAAGGAGAGGAAACTTTTTTGGAATTAGTGCAAGTATTAGAAACAAACGACAAAACAAAAATTGCTTTAGTAAATGGAGTTTGTTATTTAGGAGATAATGGTGCGGTGATAAAAAATCAGGAAAGAAATAAAATAAAAGATATTGATGTGCTGCCTTTTCCAAATAGGAAAAAAGTAGACTTATTTAAATATTTAGAGGTATGGAAAAAACACCATGGAAAAAATGCAATTTCCATTTCCACCATGCGCGGTTGCCCTTATACCTGTAAATGGTGCAGTCGCGCGGTGTATGGTTTAAGTTACAGAAGACGCAGTGCAGAAATTACCGTGCAAGAAATTATTGCTATTCAAAAAGAATATGCACCCGACACATTATGGTTTGTAGATGATGTTTTTACGGTAAGTCATAAATGGTTGCAGGAATTTACATCCGAAATAAAGAAACAAAATGTTTCGGTACAATATGAATGTATAACGCGTGCCGATAGATTAAATGAAGAAGTTTTTCAATTACTAAAAGACAGTGGATGTTTTCGTGTATGGATAGGAGCAGAAAGTGGTTCTCAAAATATAATTGATGCAATGGATAGAAGAGTGGATGTTAACCAAGTACGGGCTATGATACAACTTGCAAAAAAATATCAGATTGAAGCAGGAACATTTATCATGCTCGGATATCCCGGAGAAACTGAAAGTGATATTACAGAAACCATTCACCATTTAAAAACTTCCAATCCCGACCACTTTACAATAACTGTTGCTTATCCCATAAAAGGAACAGAATTATATCAGGAAACAGAACCTGATTTTATTGACCAATTGCCCTGGGAAAGTTCCACTGACAGAGATATCACCTTTAAAAGAACGTATAATGAAAAATATTATGCCTATGCGGTGCGACATGTAGTAAACGAGGTTAATTATTATAAAAAACATTCCCCTGTTTTTAAATTGAAGTCGCTGGCTGCCAAAGCAGGAATGTGGTATTTCAGAACCATCAAGTCATGAAAAATAAAATTCTGCTTATAACTCCGGGTTTTCCAAAGGATGAAAATGACAACACTTGCGTACCTTATTTACAGGATTATATAATAGCACTGAGTAAAAAAATTGGTATTGATAATATTAAAGTAATATCCACCCAATATCCCTTTAAAAAAATTAATTATTTCTGGAATGGCATTGAAGTTATTCCATCGGGTGGTGAAAATAAAAAATCGTTTCATTATTATTTTACTTTGAAACGCACAATGAAAAATATTTCGCGTTTATTTAAAAAAGAAAATTATGTTGTTCATGCCTTTTGGTTGGGAGAAGCAGCCTTTATCGGGAATAGAACCGCAAAAAAATACTTTACCCATTTGATAGTCACTTTAATGGGACAAGATGTTAAACCCGGCAACAGAGTTATGCAATATCTTCAACGCGAAACTACCTGGTTCGTTGCACTGAGTAACAATCAGGCTGCAATATTTCATAATAATTATAAAATGGAACCGGATGATATCATTCCCTTTCCAATTCCAACAATAGATCCTAATACATTAAACTTTACCAGAGAAATTGACCTTTTATTTGCGGGCTCCCTGATAGATGTTAAACAACCATTTCAATTTATTTCGATAGTTAAAAAGTTAAAAAATGAATTTCCTGATATTAAAGCAGTTATGGCGGGTGGAGGAAATTTGTCGGAGAAAATAAAACAACAAATAGAAGTAGAACAACTCAGTGCAAACATAAAATTGACGGGTACAGTGGAACGACCCAAAATGTTTGAATTAATGTCGCGATCAAAAATACTCGTGCATCCCTCTGCTTTTGAAGGACAATGCCTTGTGTATGCAGAAGCTCTTGCACATGGCATGTATGTATTAAGTTATGATGTAGGAAGGATAGAATCTACCGAAAAACACCAGATATGCCTCTCTGAGCAGGAGTTTTGCGACAAAACCTACAATTTATTGACATCGGAACTTAATTTTACACCATTAGTGTTTATCAATCCGGAGGAAACAGTAAATTCTTATTGCAAGTTATATTATCCTGAAAAATAAAATGCAAAAAATAAAAGGCATCATATTATTTAATCCCAGAGCCACGAATTTTAAACCGAGAATTCCGAATTCCGTTTTATCTGTTGCTGCTTCTATTGAGGGCAAATATGATTATGTGATAGTGGATGGTAATCTGGAATCAGATCCTCAACAAAAAATTGAAAATTATTTACAAAGCGGTAATTATAATGTATTTGCAAGTTCGGTAATGCCGGGACCTCAATTAAAACAGTCAATTCCTTTTTCTAAATTAATTCGTCAAAAGTATCCGGAAACAATAATTATTTGGGGAGGCTATTTTGCCAGTAACCAAGCAGGCGTTGTTATGGAATCCGGCTTTGTTGATCTTATAATTTATGGTCCTGGTGATCGCGCGTTTCCAAAATTATTGGATGCAATAAATAAGGAATTGCCTTTAGAATTAATTCCGAATCTCATTCATAAAAATGCAGATGGTAAAATAATAAAGAATCACAAGGATGAATTATATGAACAGGATGAGCTTGCGCCTTTACCTTTTCAAAAATTAAATTCCTTCTACCCTATCACGAGATATTTAGGAAAAACCTGTTTAGGAACCAAAACAATTGCTTATCACAGCAGCATAGGTTGTCCGTTCAGTTGTGCATTTTGCGGCATAGTTCCCATATTTAATGCACGATGGAAAGGCAAATCGGCACAATTAATTTATAACGATATTAAATATCTGAAAGATAATTTTGGCGGTAATGCCATTGAGTTTCACGACAACAATTTTTTTGTTTCCGAAAAAAGAACGGTGGAATTTTGTGCGCTTATTAAAAAGGAGAACATGATATGGTGGGGTGAAGGAAGAATAGATACCGTTGATAAATACAGCGACGAATCATTAAAGATTATGCGCGATGCAGGCTGTAAAATGATATTTTTCGGAGCAGAGACCGGCAACGATAAAATATTAAAGATGATGGATAAAGGCGGTACACAAACAGGCGAACAAATTAAAAAATTCGCGGCCCGCATGAAAAAATTTGATATCATTCCCGAATATTCTTTTGTGCTTGGAACACCGGGACAATCGGAGGAAGAAGTGAATGCGCAAATTGATGAGGATATTCGTTTTATAAGAACTATTAAAGAAATTAATCCCGATACAGAAATTATTATTTATGTGTATAGTCCGGTGCCAACGGAAGGCAGCGAATTATATGAAGCAGTGAAAATGAACGGATTTCATTTCCCGGAAAAATTAGAGGATTGGGTATTACCGGCATGGGAAAATTTCGACCTGCGCAAAAATCCCCTTACACCCTGGCTCAAACCTTACATGATAGATAAAATCAAAAATTTTGAGACCGTTTTGAATGGATATTACCCAACGGTGAGCGATATTAAATTAAATACTACCAAAAGGAAAATAATTTCCCGTATTTCCTATTTGCGATATGCACTTCGTTTTTATAATTATCCTTATGAAATAAAAGCATTACAGAAATTTTGGTTGAAATACCGTCAACCCGAAACTGAAGGATTTTGAAATGCGTATCATAAAAAAAATTGCGCAATTATTTATTCAACCGGTGATCAGAAAAAGAATTCACCGAACCTCTATTTATAATTGGAAGGATATTACCTTACATCTTCCTCCGGGAATTTTCCACCCTGCATATTTTTTCAGCACTCAGTTTTTATTACAGCATTTATTAAAATTAGATGTTGCGGGAAAAACATTTTTGGAACTTGGAGCGGGAAACGGACTAATCAGCATTTCCTCCGCAAAAAGAGGCGCTTTGGTTATATCAACCGATATCAGCGCAAAAGTGATCGATCTTCTTAAAGAAAATGCAATATCTAATAATGTTAAACTCACTATTATTCAGAGCGATTTGTTCGACAATATCCCCGAACAAATAATTTCATTTATCGCCATCAATCCTCCATATTATCCAAAAACACCGCGCAACGAATTTGAACAGGCTTGGTACTGTGGTGAAAATTTTGAATATTTTGAGAAGTTATTTCACCGGCTGACAAAATACCACGACGGGAACTCATTGGTTTTAATGGTATTATCAGAAGAATGTGACCTAAAACGTATAGGGTCCATTGCCTCTAAAAACAATTACAACCTGAATTTGAGAGAAAAAAAACGCATATATTGGGAAATGAATTATATTTTTGAGATTAGAAGGGCATGAATACCAATTTATATATAGAACACAGCAATATTCCGTCGCAGGAAGCCGTAAAAAAGGGGATTCTGCGATCACTTATTTATTATGATATTTTTAATTATCCACTTACCGCAAATGAATTGGCGCAATTCAGCTCTATTAAACTGCATGATAAACAATGCATAACCGATGCACTTGAGTACCTCACACAACATCTGCTAATTTATAAGTTCGGAGATTTTTATTCTCTAAAAAACGACCCGACACAAATTGAAAGAAGAAAAAATGGAAACAATATCGCAACAGAAATTTTACCAAAGGCACTGAAACGTTCTAAATTTATTCACAAATTTCCCTTTGTCAGAAGCGTGAATATTTCAGGATCCTTATCAAAAAACTATTTTGATGAAAGCACCGATTTCGACTTTTTTATTATAGCAAAAGCAAATCGCATTTGGTTGTGCAGATTATTACTTACCTTTTACAAAAAAATATTTTTGTTAAACTCAAGAAAATATTTTTGCATAAACTATTACATCGACACCACCGATCTTTTAATCCCGGATAGAAATTTATTTTCCGCTACGGAGATCATTACCTTAAAAAATCAGTGCGGCGAAACCGTTTATAAAAACTTTATGGAAGCAAATACATGGGTGCAGGCATATTTTCCAAATTATTTTCCGGATTATTCCTTTATGGAGAAAGAGAAAATGCCTATGCTGAAGAAAATTCTTGAAAAAGTATTTTCCGGAAAGGTTGGAAATTATTTTGACGACCTCGCATTTAATATTACAACTGGATTTTTGAAAAAGAGATACAGCCATTTAAAAAAGGAAGAATTCCAAGTGAATTTGCGAACTAAAAAAAACGCCTCAAAACATCATCCTCAGGGATTTCAGTTCAAGGTTTTGAATGCTTTTGAACAAAAGTGTAAGGATTTTGAGATTAAACATGGGGTTGAGGTGGGTATCGGGTAACGAGAAAACAAAAGATGGAGGCTGAAATGAGACATGGGTATCGGGTAGCGGGAAAACAAAAGATGGAGGCTGAAATGAGACATGGGTATCGGGTATCGGCTTCGGGAAAACAAAGGATGGTGGGTGAAAGGGGAACGCGGATGACGCGGATT
>CAZXBG010000161.1:0-7989 GCA_964638865.1 uncultured Chitinophagales bacterium
GTGATCCCGCTGGGATTCGAACCCAGGACCACTACATTAAAAGTGTAATGCTCTACCAACTGAGCTACGGAATCGAAAAAAGTGCTTTTGGGCAAGGGAAGAATTTCTTCCTTTTTTTCAAAAGTGTCGCAAAGATAGGTGTTAATAGGGGGAAATAAAAGGGGTGTTGAAAAGTTTTATTCAACACCCACATATATTTTAGTTGGAAAGCCCTGCGAGGGGACAATTTATTACTTTATAACTACTCCGTCGGCTACGAAACGCAACTCCTGCTTAGGTTGTGTAATGGCATCAATCTCCGTTTGAGATTTTCCCGCATCACCGGCAAGATGTTTTTGTTCGTCAACAGTTACTGTTCTGAGTTCAGCTTTGCCTTCCATAGTAACAACGGTTCCGCTTGCAAGATCCTTAGGAACAAAAAAATCGTAATCTTTAAAGGTAACCATCATGGTTTTGCCATTTCCTGTGTCCATGGTCATCCAACAGCCTTTGTTTTGGCATACAGATGTTACCTTACCGGTAACTTTTCCTGTGTAACCATTGGCAGTTGTTTCATTTGCTGCAAGGTTGTAAATATTTACACCTCCGTCAGATGTGATTGTCTTGCCAAAATGTTTAGCAGTATCGGCAGTTATATAACTTGCCAACGCATAAGGAGATTGTTCGGCCATTGTCATGTCCATATCATCATCGCCATCATCTTTATTATCTTTTTCACCACAAGAAACCATAAAAATGGTGGAAGTTGCGATGAGCATAAAATACATTACTTTTTTCATATCAATTGTTTTGCACAAAATTAAGCACTTTTTGGCTAGAAGTCCTTTAATTTTTTGTTAAACTTGTACCAAAAGTTGAGATATAATGTGCGGGAATTGACTTTAATCCATTGAAAAATGTGGTGTTTTCATGGAAATCAAAAAATTCAGGCAATAAAGGTTTCAGCAGAAGCAACAACCATTGTCATGTCTTCCATGTCATCGTCGCTGTGTTCTTTGTCCTTGCCATTGCAAGAGGTAGCCAGGCTGAACGTGGCAGCCAATACTACGAGGTAGATTATTTTTTTCATATTGTTCAATTTTACCTCGAAAATAACAATTTGAAATAAAAGGAAGGTTTTCTCAACCTGTCGCGAATGTCGATATCTTCAAACATGACCATAATTGTCTCGCGTAATGTTTTATTTCTGTTGGCTTTTCTTACCACAAAATTAAATAACCAGGGATATTTCACGAGTTTTTGCATGCGGTAACTCAATTGTAATTCACCACCCAAACGCCGGTAAATTGCTTCATCATATTTTTTTAGTGCCGGGGCGGAAAAATCATTGGTTGCAATGCTCTCCTTTACTTGCTGGGCTGCAGTATAACCGCTTAATATGGCATTGCCAATGCCTTCACCCGTAAAAGGATCAATAAGACTTGCCGCATCGCCAATCAACATATAATTAGCACCGCTTATTTTTCTTTTTTTACTGCCTAATGGCAATCCATATCCTCTTATTTCATCAACTGGTTCTGCATTTTTAAAACGTTCTGCCAGCTGTGGATATTTTTTTATAATATGGTTCATTTCTTCCTTCAGGTTGATGCGTTTTTTCGCAACATAATCTGATCGCATTCCAACTCCTACATTACATTCGCCATTCGCTAAAGGAAAAATCCAGAAATAACCGGGAAGAAAATCTTTTACAAAATGTAATTCAATATAATTTCCTTCCTTCATACCGGTCACATTTTTATAATACACCCTCAAACCTGCGCAATGATGTTCTTTTTCCATTTCCAAACCACCAATTTTTCGCGCAAACTGCGAATGTGCACCGCTGGCATCTATAACAAGTTTTGTGTGGATAATGGTTTGCCCATCTTTAGAAGTGCAGGTATATCCTGTTGCCGTTTTTTCGAAGTTGGAAATATCAACCCCTTCTAAAAATTGTATAGTGGATTGTGTTTTAACTTCCTGAATTAAAAAATGATCAAAATCTATTCTTTTGGAAATAAAACCCGGAGCAATTTCTCTCGCCTCCTCCGTTTTTTTGGGTTTGTTTCTAAAAGGGATGCTCAGCTCATCCAAATTTGGAGCAACAAAGGTTACACCCCAACAATTGAGTTGTATGGGATCAAGTGCAAGTTTTTCTACTAATTTTTTATCATAACGGTTTAATATCTCCACCACTTTTCCGCTCAATGCATCTCCACATATTTTATCGCGGGGAAAAATTGCTTTATCTGCCAATACACAATTAATTTTTTCCTTAGCCAGAAAAAGTGAAGCAACTGCTCCACCCGGTCCTGCACCGAGAATAAACACATCTGTTGAAAAAATTTGAGCCATATTTTGCAAATATACGCGCAATTTATACAATGAAAAGCAACGTAGTTAACAGGACAATTGATGATCGAATATTATGTTTTTGGAAGAGAAGAAATTGAAAGAATGATTTAAAACATCACCGACAAACTTCCATACGCACCAACTCCGGTAAAAACCTCCTGTGCCACTAATCCAAGTAAACTGTTTGAACCAACTTTTATTTGAATTGCATTTCCAAATCTTTTGGTAATATCTAATCCTGCGTTAAAGGCACCATAACCACCAACATGTGCATTTGCGGAAACAGTTAATTTAAGATCATTAAATGTTTTTCCTCCCTGCACAAATATTAAAGGTTTGTATGGAGTATTAAAAATATATTGAGTACCTAAAGTAAAATACATGGAGTTGCCGATATTTTTAGAAACACTAACATTTAAACGCGAAGGCAGTGCCTGACTGAAAATTTTTTCTCCTTTTTGAATTCCAATAATTTCCAGCAGTGAATCTGTATTTCCTGTAGCAGCAGAATCGGTGGCGGCAAAAAGATTATTAATTTCTATACCCTCAAAATGTAAAGTGGAATCGCCGGAATATTGCAGCGGATCTTTATTCCAAAATACTGCTCCAATATCATTCATCATCACATTCACCGAAATTTCGGGACCTTGAAAATATGCTTTCCCAAATATATCAAAACTAAATCCCGCACCTATAAATGAAGTGAGTGATGGTTTATTTTCGCCGGAGGTGTGAATATCAAAATCGTATTCCAGATCGAGATATCTTCCATCGGGAGCAGTGAATAATGTGCCGTAACGTGTTTTAATATCCAATCCCGATAATCCTTGCACCAAACCACCGGTTGCACCTATTTTAAAAGTATTATAATCATCATCAAATATTTTCATCATCCCCACCTTATATTCCATTACACTTGTTAAGCTGAATTTTGAATCGGTTAACTGTGCAGTAATATTCTGATAGTCGTAATTGCCATAAAAAACGAGATGAAAAAGATCGCTTGTGAATTGACTCGATTCCTCAAAATTATATTCTATTCCCGCCAAAAAAATATTATCTGCATTTTTTTTAGACGCCATCATTAACCAAACACCATTATAAAAATCGACACCAATGGTATTCAGATTAGTGAGTTTTTCGGAGGCATTGTCTTTCATTTCTTCCGTAATAAAACCGGAACCGAAAAAATTTTGAATAAAATCGGTGCTGAAACAATTACTTGCCGTGTAAAGATCGCTGAATGCAACCACTGTAATTCCATTTCTACCTAATGGTGCATTAAGCGGATCAAAAATTCCGAATATTGTGGTAGTTGAACCATTGTTGAAAAATGTCAATGGTGTTAATTGTATTTGAGTAGAGTCGGGATTGGCTCTTGCTTTTATTATTATCAGAAATAAAATGCTAAGGCATAAAAGTTTTCTCTGCATCACTAAAAATCAGCGGTTGAAAATGTGTAATTAATATCACCTACCAGTTGTATCTTCATAACATAATCGCTATAAATTTTTACAATATCGCTACATTCAGGAATACTGGCGGTATTAAATTTGATGGTTGCAATAGCATTGCTTGCATTGAGTATTGCATCTTTTAAAACGCCATCTACAATTTGATGAATTTCTGTTGTTGCAGGTTCATGCACGCGGCAATCGCCACTTAAAATTCCGGGGTTTATTTTATCTCCTCCAAAATTTAGGGAATCCAGTTTTGTTCCGAATTCATCTATAAAAACAATATTTATTGTTGCATCTAGAGGGAAGGTATTATCCGCATATAAAGTAAGATCGATATTGCCAACGCCATCTGTTCCGGAACCGGCATCCAGGGTAACAGGAAATTCATTTTCCAACGTTAAATTACTTGCAAAAAATTCAAGTGGCATATTTAAATTCAGACTGATATTTAATTTACTGGTGCTGATCACAAAATCCTGATAATTAAATTCATTACCGTTTGGATTTACATGCATAACAACATCGTAAAATAATTTATCAGGAAAAATTTCCAACAGGTCATTAATATTTGAATTATCGGAATTTAAAGAGATAGTGGTATACCCCGGAGCATAAGGATTATCTACTGCACGACTGATATCCAGGGCTTGTCCAATTACCTCACTACATTCCAAAAAAACAACTTGTCCGGTTTCTGTATTCATTGCGCCTAAACTATTCACAATTACATTTCCACTTGCACCTAATCCATTTGCAATTTCGAGATCAACATTAATTTGTCCGAATTGCACTACGCCATCTGTAAATTGATCAAATACATTTATACCATCGGTAGTATCTGCAACAAATACATCATATTGTCCGAGATATCCTCTCAACTCATTTGGAACAATATCCTCCAAACCATAAATAACCCTCAAACTATCGGCAAGTGTAATATGTGTAGCAACACCGGTATAATTAATACTTGCACTTAGCGCCTGAAAAAATGTATTTACTCTATCGCCTGTACTTCCGCGAAGGTCAATAGTATATCCTTGCAGATCGAATGGTTCATCTAAAGTATCATTTGGAGCAACCTTACTAACAATATGCACCGAACTTCCATCAGGACCAATTGCACCCGGAATATCATAAACAATTTCTATCGTATCGTTAATACTATTTACTACATAAACAACAACATGACCACTTTCAATTCCCATCAAAGTAAATTCAGGTCCGCCCATATCGTATTCCACATCGTTTGCGCTATTAATAAGATTTTGTTCGGGGAAAACTGCCGTAGCTTCTAACAGCTCCATATCGTATGCTGTAAATTCTATAAAAAGAGCATCACTGGTATCAATAAAAACGGAGTCACCATTGCTGCCGGGCGTATTAAAATTTAATATCTCTGCATACATATTTCCTTCAACGGTCATTCCGGTGAGGTCTTTAATTATTACTACCGGAACTCCTGCCGCAGGAACGTAAAAAAAGGTATCCTGTAAAATCAAAGCGCCATCCGTAAAATTTGTCAATTTTAATACAACGGTATCCAGATCTACCGGTAATCCGTTGGCTATGGAAACTTTTAAAAAACCGGCACTGAAAGTTGCGCTTTCAAAGAAGCTCGTTGCATCAATAAGTGTTGGGTCGGTTGAAAGTCCTGTGAGAGGATCCAAAACTGCGGAATCTCCATTTGATAAAATAATAAGCGTTCCGATAGGAAATCCAAGGTCAATTGCGATCTGTCCGAGGGAGATGGATACTTCCATTTCCTGGTCCTCCAAGGTGAGGGAGTCGAGAGAAACATAAATCTCAACTGAGGTGTCAGGAATTTCAATAGCTTCCTGGGTAAGGTCGTAATCCAGTAATTCGCTCTTGTAAACGAGGGTTACACTTTCGTCTTCTTCAAATTGAGTAAGCGAATCAGGTACCAGATCGTATATAGTAAGTTCGCCTGTTACAATGGGTGTAAGATACCTGGTATCCCATCCTGTATCCAGACTTCTCCGGCAGGAAGTGATGACCAAAATTACACATAGAATGAGGAGTAGCCCTTTATAATGTTTGTTCATTATTTTGTGAAGATAAAGAATATTTTACTGCAGTTGCATAAAGCGCTGTTTAATGTCACTTAAATGACCCTTTGGAATGGCATCTATCAATTTTTGAGTGTAAGCCTTTTGGGGATTGAGATAAATTTCATCAGATGCGCCCATTTCCTCAATTACCCCTTTATTCATCACAACCATACGGTCGCTCATGAATTTTACAACACCGAGGTCGTGGGAAATAAATATATAGGTGAAATTAAATTCATTCCGCAATTGGATGAGTAGGTTTAAAACCTGAGCTTGCACACTCACATCCAGTGCGGAAACACTTTCATCACAAATAATAAATTTCGGATTTAAAGCCAGTGCTCTAGCGATGCAGATCCGCTGTCTTTGTCCGCCGGAAAATTCATGTGGATATCTATTATAAAAGTCAGCCTTTAAACCGGTTTTTTCCATCAATTGTATCACCTTTTGTTTGCGCTCTTTGTCGTTTGCATACAATTTATGCACTGTAATAGGTTCTTTAATTGCATTTCCAACCGTCATCCTGGGATTTAATGAGGAGTATGGATCCTGAAAAATGATCTGAATATCCTTTCTCAAGGGTTTCATTTCATTTTGCGATAATTCGAGCATGTTTTTTCCGTTAAATAAAATATTTCCGGAAACAGGTTCTACCAATCGAATAATTGTTCTTCCTAAAGTTGTTTTTCCGCACCCGCTTTCTCCAACCAAACCAAGCGTTTCACCGGGATAAACATCAAAGGAAACATCATCTACTGCTTTTACCCATTCCGTAACTTTTCCGAAAATTGTTTTATTTGCAGGAAACCATGTTTTAATATTTTGGATTTTTAAAATAGGTTCTTGTTTTTGCAAATCAATTAATCGTTGGTCTGTTTCTTGTTTTGTTACGATATTTGTTTGCAGAACATCTGCTATACTATTTTCCTTTCCTCCTTCAGCATCTGTTCGTGCAAATAAATTCCCTGCTTCATCTTCTCGCATAAAATCTGCAATTACAGGTAATTTTTTTAAGCGAAGGTCTAACTGCGGGCGACAAGCCATTAATCCTTTGGTGTAGGGATGTTTGGGGTTTTCGAAAATTTCAAGAACTGTTCCCTGTTCCACAATTTTTCCTTTGTACATTACTAAAACTCTGTCTGCAATTTCCGCTATAACACCCAGGTCGTGGGTGATAAAAATAATACTGCTGTTAATTGTTTTTTTGAGTTGCGACATCAACTCCAAAATTGTTTTCTGCACAGTCACATCTAATGCTGTGGTTGGCTCATCGGCAATCAAAATATCGGGATTACAACTCATCGCCATTGCGATCATTACGCGCTGTTTTTGACCACCGCTTAAGGTATGTGGGTACGAAGAATAAATTCTTTCGGGAGATGGAAGTTGTACTTTCTGAAATAATTGCAGCGTTAATGCTTTTGCTTCTTTTTTATTTTTTTTCTGATGTAAAATAATTGCTTCATCCACTTGTGATCCGCAGGTAAAAACCGGATTCAGACTCGTCATCGGTTCCTGAAAGATCATGGAAATTTTATTTCCTCTGTAATGCCGCATTTCTGCTTCGGGAATTTTTGTGAGATCAACAGCACCTTTCTCATTGTGGTATATTAATTCTCCCCCAACTATTTTTCCGGGTGGATTTGGAATAAGTCGCAAGAGTGATAGAGAAGTAACCGATTTCCCGGAACCGGATTCCCCAACAATGCCAACGGTTTCTCCTCTATATATCTGAAACGAAATATCATCCACTGCTTTTACAATTCCACCATCGGTAGTAAAATGAGTGGATAAATTTTTTACCTCCAGCAACAATTCCTTTTGCATGCGGTAAAAATAGTGGGGAAAGTTGAAGGTTCAAAGGATAGGAGGATTTCCAAGGCCACAGAGTTCCTTCGGCAACTCTGTGGGAACACGAAATACAACCAACCTTTACCCTTGGCTGTTCATTCGTGGCAACATTTTTTTTTGCCCACAATAGGGATGAAAATAAATAAGCCTCGAAAACAGGAATAAAAAATACATTTGAATTACAACCAACCTAACACCTGGGCTATTCATTCGTGGCAACTTTTTTTTGCCCACAATACGGATGAAAATAAATAAGCCACGAATGCAGGAAT